>DATCFI010000001.1:0-4227 GCA_036509585.1 Hanamia sp.
TTTTTATCCCAACAAAAACAATCTAATTCTTAATCAACTTTTAGGGGGTCAATTTGAAATGGCGAAAGGGGGTCAGTTTGCTCTGGCGAACTGGGACTATTTTAGTCTGGGGAGAGGGGGTCAATTTGACTGGGTTTTCCAAATCTCCCATGTAACCTTTACATAACAGATTTGGTAATATTCACAAATTGATTGAAATTGCTCTAATTGAGTTGTAAAGGCATCAAAAGACTTTAAAGTATTGTTCATTGGCTATGCTCAAAAACTTTTTATTCATGTTCTTATTTTAGTCTCTCATCGCATAATAATCATTAATTTTAACGTTCAAATTATGTTGGCAGGATTGGGCACGGACTTAATAGAAATTAATCGAATAGCTGAAAAAATAAATAAAGAATCCGGTTTCAGAGAGACGGTGTTTTCAAAAAAAGAAATAGTTTATTGTGAATCAAAAACCAATAAGTTTGAGCATTATGCGGCACGTTTTGCGGCTAAGGAATCTTTTTTTAAAGCGCTTGGAACCGGCTGGACAACAGGAACACATTTTAATGAAGTTGAAATAACAAACTATAAGTCCGGTAAACCTGCCTTGGTTTTACTGGATGAAACCAAAAAAACACTTTCTTCATTGGGGATAAGAAAAATTTTGGTTTCTATGTCGCATCTTAAAGAAATTGCTTCGGCAGTAGTGATCATAGAAAAGTAATATGAGTTTACAGGGATTAGCATCTGAGTCAACAGAAAAAACAAAAGTATTGCAGGAACAAAAACTGCAGGAATTACTGCGTTATCTCAACATATACTCTCCTTTTTACCGGGAACTATTTGCTAAAAACCATATTGAAATAGATGATATTAAAACGCTGGAAGACCTGCCTACGCTGCCAACCACTAGTAAAGAGGATCTGCTGCAACGCAATAATGATTTTTTATGCGTAGATCCCGTTAAGATCATAGAGTACACATCCACATCAGGAACATTAGGCAGCCCGGTAACCATTGCACTCACCGAAAATGATTTGCAACGATTAACAACTAATGAATATAATTCCTTCGTTTGTGCCGATGGAACTTCATCAGATACTTTCCAACTAATGCTAACACTTGACAGGCAATTCATGGCCGGTATCGCCTATTACTCTGGGTTGCGAAAGCTGGGCGCCGGTATTATACGCTTAGGTCCGGGAGTGCCCGCAATGCAATGGGAAACCATACAACGTCTTAAATCTACAGCAATAGTAGCCGTTCCTTCGTTTATACTCAAGCTGATTCAATTTGCTAAAGATAATCATATTGATCTGACAGATTCCTCCGTAAAAAAAGCTGTTTGTATTGGAGAAAATATACGTAATACTGATTTCTCTTATAATTTACTTGGTAAAAAGATAACTGAAGCCTGGAACATCCAACTTTATTCAACTTATGCTTCTACTGAAATGCAGACAGCATTTACGGAATGCGGAGAAGGACACGGTGGTCACCTGCAACCTGAATTAATGATCGTTGAACTACTAGACGAGAATAACAGGCAGGTAGCATCGAACCTGCCAGGCGAAGTAACTATTACAACACTAGGTGTAGAGGGGATGCCATTGCTGCGTTATAAAACAGGAGATATTTGCATGTATTTTGATGAGTCCTGTGCATGCGGCCGCACAAGTTTACGCCTTTCGCCCGTTATAGGTCGTAAAAAACAAATGATAAAATTTAAGGGCACTACTCTTTATCCGCCCGCTTTGTTTGATTTGATGAACGAAACAAAAGATATAATTGACTTTGTGGTTGAAGTAATTTCAAATGAAATTGGCATGGATGAAGTGTTGCTTTATCTCCTGCCTGTAGATGATAGTAAAGCCTGTGATAACCGGATAAGAGCTTATTTACAGGCCCGTTTACGTGTAAGTCCGCATGTTTCCTATGTTGGTGCTGAAGAGATCCAAAAAATGCAGTTCCAGGAAGCAAGCAGGAAAGTGATTAAATTCATAGACAGGAGAATTTGATTATTGAATAGATTTTAAAGCGGGTAGTTGTACCGTATTCAACTATCTCCTGAATCATTTAAAAACATATATTTTACCACATTTAATGTATTTATTAGTATGCTTTTATATTGAAGGTTACCTTTATAAATAAAAATAAATTTAGCTGATGATACCAATTGGTCAAAACGTCCTGACTTTAGATGATTTTTCTGACATCCTGTTTAAGAAAAAAGCAATTACTTTGCCTCCTTCCTCTTTAGAAAAAATCAGTGTTAACTTTCAGTTTTTACAAAAATTTGCATCTGATAAATTAATATATGGCATCAACACTGGTTTTGGACCGATGGCACAATATAAGGTAAGCGACGAGAATCTTCTACAACTCCAATATAATTTGATCCGGAGTCACAGTTCAGGAAGCGGTGCTCTTTTGGCTCCCGTTTTAATGAAAGCATTAATGATAGCACGCTTAAATAGTTTAATGCTGGCCTATTCGGGTGTGCATACTGATGTTGTGGAGTTGCTTAAGAAACTGATTAATAAAAATATTACGCCTTGTATTTATGAGCATGGTGGAGTTGGTGCCAGCGGAGACCTTGTACAATTAGCCCATCTGGGTTTAGTACTAATTGGTGAAGGTGAAGTTGTATTTGAAAATAATATTTATCCCACATTAGTGATATTCGACAAATTTGGAATTACGCCTCTGTCAATACATTTGCGGGAAGGATTGGCTATTTTAAACGGCACGTCTGCCATGACTGGTATAGGCATGGTAAATATCATCCAGGCTCAAAAACTTCTGGTGTGGTCAGCCATGTTTTCGGCTATGACCAATGAGATCGTTGAGGCTTATGATGATCATTACTCACGCGAGCTAAATATTGTAAAGCACCACATAGGCCAGAACCGCATTGCTGCTATGTTACGCGAAATTTTGAATGGTAGCAAAATGATCCGCAGCCGTTCGGAACATTTGTACCATCCGGGTAATCTTAACCAGGATGTTTTTGAAGATAAGGTACAGGAATATTATTCATTGCGTTGTGTTACACAGGTTTTAGGTCCAATTTATGATACTATTATTCAGGCCGAAAAAGTGCTGGTGAATGAATTAAACTCGGTGAATGATAACCCGATTATCGATCATTCAAATCAAAATATTTTCCATGGTGGAAATTTCCATGGTGATTATGTTTCACTTGAGATGGATAAACTGAAAATCTCCATCACTAAATTATCTATGCTTTCAGAGCGCCAACTTAATTACCTGCTTAATGATAAGCTAAATCAAAAATTTCCCCCATTTGTAAACCTGGGTGTATTAGGATTAAATTTTGGTATGCAGGGCATTCAGTTTACAGCCACATCAACCGTAGCCGAAAATCAAACCCTTTCATTTCCCATGTATGTGCACATTATCCCAAACAACAACGATAACCAGGATATTGTAAGTATGGGCTGCAATGCCTCATTGATGACTAAAAAGGTAATTGATAATACATTTTCAATATTGGGTATCCAGGTAATGACCATTTTACAGGCGATTGATTACTTAAATTGCATGGACAGGCTTTCACCGAATACATTAGCTTTGTATTCAGAAGTGAGGAAAATTTCCCCAAAATTTATAGAAGATCAACCCAAGTACAAAGAGATGGAGCAGGTGAGGATTTTTCTTGAAACAACTCATCCTGCAATTTCCTTCAAAGCCTAAAATGTCATAAATGAAATCTGCATTAGTAACAGGCGGATCTAGAGGTATTGGAAGGGCAGTTAGTATCAAACTGGCTACGATGGGCTATTATGTGTTGATTAATTACAAAAGTAATGTAGAGGAAGCAGAAGCAACACTTTCGCAAATAAGGGAAAACGGTAAGAATGGTGAATTATTAAAATTTGACGTAGCCGATAGAAGTCAAATAAAACAAATACTTGGTGACTGGATAACTAGAAACATAGATAAGCCAATTGAAATCCTGGTAAATAATGCGGGCATAAAAGATGACAACCTGATGTTGTGGATGAAAGATGAGCAATGGGATGATGTTATAAAAACCAGCCTAGACGGCTTTTTCTTCGTTACACGTTTGGTGTTGGATAGTATGTTATTAAACCGGTATGGTAGAATCATCAATATAGTTTCTTTGTCTGGTTTAAAGGGATTGCCCGGACAAACCAATTACTCTGCAGCCAAAGCTGGTGTAATTGGCGCAACCAAAGCATTAGCACAGGAAGTTGGCCG
>DATCFI010000002.1:0-13644 GCA_036509585.1 Hanamia sp.
CTTTTATCAACCGGCGAACTTCAGCCGATTGCTTGCCGTTGATTTTTTTACCACCTTGGACGCCGCGTTTTTTTGCCCCTAAACCCCTAAGCCCTTTTTGCTTATAGCGTGTCCAAATCTTGTCAACAGCACTTTTCGATAGCTTAAATAAGTCTGCCGCTTGTTGATGCGTTCCCTTTTTAGATTTTAAATACGAAATAACTAAAAGCCGTTTCGTCTCCTGACTATCTTTTGAACCTCTCTTTTTTTGCATACACAAATATACAAAATAAAATCTTAGCATATCACTAAATTATGCTCCCATTAATGTGTTTATCCTTTTCCGAAGTTGAATTTAAAGTTCATTTATGCTCTTCGATCCTCTTTTAATTCTATTGCTATAACAACATTAATTTGATTGAAATGACATTGCTTCTTTCTCATTTATGATGTGGTGCTAAAACAATAGGTGGGTAATTAATTTTATGCAAAGAAATAAATGAACAAATCAACCCAATAAAAATGAGAAAACTTCGGAGCCAGTTCATAGGAACCCATTGTTTCCAGGCGGTTTTGATGGCTTCCAGGTTTGTTGAAATATCTGACTTGAACATGATGTCGTTTCTTGGATAAAAATAGGTGAACGTAAAAACATCAGCAAGCACATACAGCAAAAAGGCAACAATTAAAAATGCTCGGAAGCTTCCTGAAGATCTCCAAAAAAGGACCAGGGATAATAAAGCAAGTATTTGATTAATGGGAGAAAAAACCCTGAAAAAAGTTCCCGGGTTTACGCTTTGGTAATAATCCCTTGTAACCTGGATTGACTGAGGAATATTGGAACCCCAGGCGGTTGTATCAACAATTGAATTGTAGATATTGACAAATAAAACGCCACTGGCAAAAACGATTGAGAGGTAAAGAAAAATAATTTTTATTGAATTTTTTTTCTGCATAATGATATAGTTTAATTGTTAAAAACTATTTAAAGCTTTAGGTGATCATCTACTGTCTTTCCCATTCCCCGGTCTTTTGCAAATTTATCGGCTTTCTTAAATCAATAACTGTTTTTTTGATTAACCTTTTTCATGAATAAAAAATTTGATAGATAAAGTAAGTTGTTCTGTAAAATGAAGGTTTATAAATCTGGCAATCAGTTATCTCACAAAATAAAAAACATAAGTCAGATTGAAATGACATCATTTTCTTCTCCTTCAATGATGTGGCGCTGAAACAGGAGGAGCGGCGGGTGGTACAATATTTTGAATAGGTTTTATAGATTTTAAATAGGCAAATATTGCACCCAGTTCATTATCTGTCATATTTCTAAAATCCTGCCATGGCATAGGTGGCAACAGGTCCCGGCTACCTTCCAGCCCTTTCCATTTACCCTCGCGTAAGGCGCGAAAAAACTGGCGTTTAGTCCAGCTTCCAATTCCTGTAGCATCGGGTGTTAGATTGTCTGCGTAACTAATGCCCCACGGGCCAGCCCAGGCTGTTTCGTCATTAGTAACAGCGAGGCCTTTACTTTCAATCTCTTTGCGGTTCAGATCCAGGAATGGAATTTTTGCCGGGTGTCCGGATAATAATAAAGACGTATCCGGAGCCGGTCCCATCGCGGTCATCATTTTGGGTGTGTGGCAATCGTTACATCCTATAATTGCTACAAGGTGTTTTCCATACTCAACCTGGTTTGGGAAACCGCCATTTTCGTTTTGACTCATCATATTCACTGACGTACTCTTTTTTTCAGGTGATTGATTTTGATGGCAACTAATCCAAAACAGGGGAGTTAGCGCTATAATAATTAAAGTAATAACGATTCTTGTTTTCATGTGTTTATTTTTTATTTTTTATTTTTTTGAATTGCCGCATTGATTTCGGTATAAAAATTTTCATCCTAAACCCCATGCCATCAGTTTTCTAAAACTGGTAACCCAAAGAGAATTGGATGACTGCATTTTTTGTATCTATATTTTCATATCGGCTTAATGGATTGAAAGTAGTAGTGGGAGAGGTTTGAGCGATATCGCTTTGTTCCTTATACAATTTCGCGAAACCCATATTATACCTTACATTCAAAATCAATCCTTTGACAGGATGAATTTCTATTCCTCCTGCTGCGCCGTAATCAAAACGGTTCATCAGGTTTATGGCTGTTTGGGATGGAGCGTTGTCAGCACTGCTTTCCTTTGGCTGGTTTGAATCTTTTGTACGCAATAAATAGCCCGCAAAAGCCCCTGCCTGCAATTGTACATATTTGGTAATGTTCACAGTCATCATCTGCGGAAGCATCAGGTAATCGTTGGAAACGCTTCCTGTTTTTCCTTGTGGATCTGTATAATCAAATCCTTGTTTGGAATATAATAATTCAGTCCTGTAGCCAATTATCCCACTTGAAGGCGGTGCTAAAAATACGGCAACCATCAAACCGGGTTTATAACGGTACTGGAAAGAATCGCTGCTGCTACTGACTTTGGCATAATTTAACCCTACCCTAAAGCCGAGGCCCATTTTTGTTGAAACTGTTTTGCTGGCTCCTGGCGATGTTTGGCAAAATGTGTTTTGCGACATAAAAACAGAAGCTGGTAAAAGAAACAGTAAAGGAAATAATTTTCTGAAGATTTTTTTCATAAAAAAAATTTTAAGTTTATAAATGTTAGAGAATTAAATGCATGTGATTGTTCAATTACGGCAGATCATTTAATTGAAATAATTGTCGCTTGCCTTATTGTAATTTTCCAGCCTTCTTCATTTTTTATCCAGACGTTGGTAAAGCGCCTGGTAATTGTTCTTCCGGCATGCAAAGAAGCGCCAAGTGGCATGAGCGTTTCCTGCCCCATCACAACTGCAAGACTGTTAACAAAAGATATTTTATCAATTTCCAATTCAAAAGAAGAAACATTTCCTGCCATTCCTTTTTTAAAAATCTCAAAAACCTGCTCCCTGTTTACTACTTTATTATATGGATTAGTTGCTACAAATTCGGAAGAAAATAATCCGAAAAAAGACGAAAGATCATGGTTAAGTTGTGCTTCGGCTCTTTTGTTTTCTATGTCTCTTATTTCAGATTCGCCAGTCATTGTTTTGTATTTATAATTAAAAAAATTGTGATCAAATCAACTATGAATGATTTTCCTAAGAAGTTTTATTAAAATTGATGAGACAAAATTACTATCTGGAGAAGCGGTGGCAATAGAACGAAAGTTATATTTTTGGAAGATTGAATTTAATAAAAAAAGCCTTTGGCTGACGGAAACTTTCCATTAAAAACTATTTGTAGTAAACAAACCTGCCTACCGGTAGGTAGACAAATTTTTAAGATTTTGATTTCAATAAATTCTTAGCCTTAATAAAAAATGGGATTTATGGATTTTATAATGGGCCTTTTCATTTTCTCATTTTCTCATTTTCTCATTGGCACATTTTCACATTAGCAAATTGGCACATTACTCCCTTCCATAAAATTTATTTATAGCTTCCGTGCGGTTTTGCACATGCAATTTCTCATATATTTTATGAATATGCTGCCTTACGGTCCCTGTAGAAATAAAAAGCTGATCGCTGATCTCTTTGTATAAAAAACCTTTTGAAAGCAGCGCCAACACTTCCTTTTCGCGATTTGATAACAGTGAACTGCCATTGGCTGAGTTGTTTTCTTTTTGAAAAAAAGAAACTACTTTCCTGGCGATATTTGCGCTCATCGGTGCGCCGCCTTCATATAATTCTTTCAATGCTTCCAGGATCCTTTCCGGCGGGGTTTTCTTTAGAAGATAACCGCTTGCTCCGGCAGCAAGTGCCTCATAAACCTGCTCGCTGTTTTCATAAATGGTGAACATCATGAACTGAATTTGCGGGCATTTTCTCTTAACCTTTTTGATACATTCTATTCCATTCATTCCAGGTAGATTGATATCCATCAAAACTATATCGGGTTTCAAAACGGGCAATTCTTCCAGCGCGTTTTCAGCATTGTTATATGTGGAAAGGCAAATAAATTCCTCTGACTCTTCGATCATGCTATTTATTTTTTGGCGCACGTCAGCCATGTCTTCGACTATGCTTACTGAAATCTGATCTTTCATTTGTTGAAATTTATGCGCTTTCCTTTTTACAAAATTAAACCCGTACTTTTCTATTTTTATATAACGTTCGTTATATGGCCGCAGTTTCCTTTTTTGAAGATCCCAAAGGGCAATACAATTTGATAGTGGTGCCGCCATCATTTTCTATTTCAAAACTGCCTCCAATGCCTTCCATTCGGTGCTTCATATTTTTTAATCCATTTCCAAAGCGGCGCTGGCTGGTAAGTTCAACACCTTTTCCATTATCATGTATGTATGTGAGTAAGTCTTCATTTAATTCAAAAGAGATGTTTACTACGGAAGCGCCGGAATGCTTTACAATGTTGTGCAATGATTCTTTGATCACTAAATAAATATTGCGGCGCTCTTCGCCGGAGATTGGTAATTCAGGAATAAAATCAGGAACCTCAAAATGATATTTCAGGCAATGATTTTGCAAAAACTCTACGGCGTATTGACGCGTGTAAACAATCAGATCATCAAGTGTATCATATTGACGGTTCATGCTCCAGATAATTTCATTCATTTTATCAACAACACCTGTTGCAGTTGTAGCAATCTTATCTGCAATATTTTTATCGGCTTCGTTACTTTTTGCTTTCAGCCCATCACTCAGATAAAGAATGGTGGTAAGCGCAGAACCAATGTCGTCATGCATTTCGCTGCCGATGCGGTCTCGCTCCTCTTCGCGCGCCTGCATTTTTTCTTGCAATGTATTTACTTCATGTTGCTTTTGCAAAGTGAGTAAAGACTGGCGATGCAAATTCTGTTTATGGCGATAACTCCGGACTGAAAGAACAAGAATGGCCAGGAGTGCAATTATTCCTCCGAGAAAAATAAAAAGCCACATATTTTCTCTTTCTATTGCCGCTTTATTTTTTTCTATGCTTAAATTTTGCTGGGCAATCATTTTATCTTTTTGTGCAGAACGATATTGAATATCCAGGTTATGAATATTGGTTTGTATTGCTGCATTCATCATTGAATCGCTTATAGCCACATATTTATTTTTGTACAATAATGCCTCTTCAGGTTTCCTCATTTTTTGTTTGATCACCGACATGGTATCATACATTTCCATCAGCTCCTCTTCTGTATTTAAGTTCTCGCCAATTCCGATGGCACTTGATGTATATTGCTCTGCAGCCCTAAAATTATTTCTATCTTTTGCTACCACGGCCAATCCAAACAATGCATACATTTTTTCATAATCAAGATGATTTTTTTCAGAAATCATTAATTCGCGCCGAAATATCTTTTCGGCACTTTCCAAATTATGTAAAGTGTAATAAATCAATCCTTCGTCAGACATAGCATCAGTTACAAGGCTCATGTCTGGAATCCGGTAGCCGGCTTTCTCCGATTGTTCAAAATCAAAAAGCGCTTCCTTATATTTTTTTTGATGTATTTCTGCAACACCGTTATTGAGAAGGCAATTTCCCATAGTAACTGTGTCATGTAGTTTATTGGCAATTTTAAATGCTCTTGAAGAATACCCGTATGCCGTTGGATAATCTTTAAGGCAGATAAAAACTGAAGCAAGATTATTGTTGACCTTACTTTGCATTTCTTCATTTCCCATTGCAGTGGCAAGTTTCAAAGATTTTAAATAATATTGCGCCGCTGGCTGATAATCGCTTAGGTATTCATATTCGTTGGCTACATCATTATATGCCGCTAATAATATTTTAGGGTCTTTTAGTTCTTGCCCGATGGAAATATCTTTTTGTGCTAATGCTAAACCCTCTTCAAATTCAGACTTTTGATTAAGAAGTTTTAGTTGCCCTGAAATATATTTAGTTAAACCCTTTTTATCATCCAGGTGGTTAGCAAGTGCCCTTGCCTTTTCATAGTATAAGCGTGCTGAATCGCTGTTTGAAGCTTGAAAAGTTTGCCCTAATTGAAGGTAGAGAAGCACTTTTTCATTACCTGTATTGACAGTTTTTAATAATTGTTCGAGGCTGTCTTTGGATGTTTGCTGACTTTTGGCAGTAATGAAATTTAATAGGAAAAAAGGTATTAATATAAAAAAACGCGATAACACAATGTTGTTGTTTTTGTGAAACTGTTTGGTTATCAAATATAAAAGAAGATTTTTCTTCGATGGTCGGGCGATTAATAAGGCAATTCTACTTTACATTATATCTCGTTAAAAGTTTTTTAGCCAATCTAATAAGCTTTCATTGTTCACCCATATTGGGGCTTCTTTTTTTACAACATTGACATAAGCCTTCTCTATAGCTTCCCGTTTCTGTTTGGAATCGACCCTTGCATAGACTTCAGTTGTTGTAACCGATTCATGGCCAAGAATATCACGGATGTAAACAAGATTAACTCCTGCCTGTAGCAGATGCATGGCTTTGGAGTGCCTGAGAGAATGACAACTAATCTTCTGAGGAATGAGAGCAGCATTTTCCTTTCTTGCCATTGCTGCATACTTATGCAGGATATAAGTAACGCCCGCCCGTGTCAGTTTCTCTTTTCGGTTGTTATAGAACAACGGGCACATGCCAGCATAGTCTCCCAGCAAGAGATTTTTTGACATATAGTTTTTTAGATGCACCACTTCTTCTTCCATCAGCGGTACTATGCGGGCTTTATTGCCTTTCCCTATTATTTTGATCGTATAAGGCTTGTTCAACCTTAGGCTTGAGGGGGTAAGATCAATGATTTCCTGTACCCGTGCACCTGTATCATACATCAATGCAAGCATCGCCAGATCGCGTATCCCTGTTTTGGTAGCCAGGTCAGGTTGATGGAGCAAAAGCTTTATACCGTCTACGGTAAGGTAATTAATAGAGCCTTGTTTTGCTTTTTTCATTTTTATTGATAATATTCTCCGGCATTCATCCAATTGCTCCGGCCATTCATATTGCACGAACTTGAAAAAGGAGTGCACCGCAGCGAGCCGCACATTGCGAGTAGAAACACTGCATCTACGTACTGTTTCCAAATGATGCAAGAATTCCTCAATGCATGTTTTTGTAACATCGCTGAACATTAACTTTTGTGGCTTTATACCTTTCTGTTCTTGCATGAAAGAGATCAGCAGAATGAATGTCATTCTGTAAGATGCTATGGTATTGTTACTCATTCCCCTTTCTGCCGGTAGATACTTAGTGAGAAAGTCGGCCAGACTCTTAGGTAAATCAACTGTTTTCATGGCTTGTTTCTTTATAGATTTCTGGAAATAAATACGGACACACATTATTGACTTTAGTGAGAATGGAAGGGTACATATCGGCTGTCAATCGAACATATCCGTCTGTACTGGCAATGGAGGTATGCCCCAGGTAAGTGGAAAGAACCGGTAAGGAGTAATACAAATCGATACCCTCTTCTGCCATTTTTGCCAACGAGTGAACGCTGAATGTATGCCGGAGGCTGTGTACATGTGGACCCAAGTGTCTGCCTTTATGCGGGACACCTGCCCCATACAAGATTTTCCTGAACCAGTGATATACCCGGTGGTTATAACAGCAATCGCCGTTGGGGTGCACAAAAAGCAGATCGGTATTTCTGCGCATAGGAAAATGCTTTCTGTACTCCAGGTAATCACCGATCACCTGTGTTAATGAGTCAGAAAGGGGAACCATCCGGTCTGTTCCGTTCTTACAATTTCGCAACACAATATATTGCTCCTTAAGATCTACATCTTTGCATGATAGTGCTAAAGCTTCCCCTACACGTAGTCCTGTCCCATACAACAGCCTGAACAAACTCGGTAGTATCAGCACCATAGAATTATAGCAGGTAGTTTGCGCTTCAAGGCGATCACATGCTGCAAATAACGCCGCTATCTCCTCCTTAGAATAAATGTATGGTGTATATGTACTTTTGATTTTCGGCAATGCTGGCAAGTATGAAGGATAATTAAGCGACAGTAAAAAAGACGAAAACTGTCGGAGGAACTGTATTCTGTTGTACCACGTTTTTTCTGATTCATTAGATTGTCTGATGCACCACTGCTCACAAAGCTCTTTTGAAAGCCCTATGCTCGTTTCCTCTCTGTCATAAGCTAATTGATCCAACTTCATAAAAGGATATTCAATATTGATGAACTTATAACCCAGGTTTCTTTTTAATGCAATAAACTCTTCAATGAAAGGCTTGTATATACTGTAATAATTAATAGTCATGATTAAACCCTCCTTTTTGATTGTAGAAACCAGGTGAAACGACAGGAACGTCAAGGGCACATTGTTTAAGTTGCTTTTTATCAACCCGCAGGTAAAACATTGTTGAAGCAGTATGATGATGTCCCAACGCTTCAGATATAACCGGTAAAATTGTCTTGTTTTCGAGCAGAGTGGTAGCAAAGCTGTGCCTTAAAGCATGGGCACCGTGCCTTCTCTCTTTAATCGAAATGCCTGAACGCCGAATATGAAAGGCGGCTGTGCCGGAAACGTCTTGCGGCGTCGATTTTTTATAAGGGAATATTTGTTGAAGAAAGCAATGATGCTCATCAGAAACCGGACGTGCATATTTAAGATAATCAATAATAGCATTACCCACTTCAGGAAGCAGCGGAAGCGTAATCTCTTTCTGGGTCTTAAACTGGACAAATTCAATAATGCCTTTATTCCAGTTAATATTTTCAAACTTTAACCCGGCAATATCAGAAACACGCATACCGAGTTTTGCCGCTAACAACATCATGGCATAATCTCTTTTACCTGATGGGTTTGCACGGTCTATTGAGTTAAGTATGCAGCTTACTTCTTCCGCAGAAAACACAGAAGGCAGCCTTGGTTGCTGCTTACAATTGGTACGTTGTATTACTTTTGAATAGTCTTTACTTAATAGCTGCTCTTCATAAAGGTAACTAAGAAAGTTTTTTACAATTCCCAATTTGGAATGGTTAACTACAGGAGTTTCCGGGTTAAGGCTTTTAATAAATGAAAATAAATATACCTCACTGATATCGCTGATTTTCTGTATTCCTTTACCTGTCAAAAACAATAGCAGATCATGTAGAGATTTGATATTGTTATTATTGGTACTTTTTGACAGATCGAAAGTTGTTTTTTTATAGGTGATATAATTTTCCATTATAAGACCTATCTCACCTGCAAATATTTTCGGTGGGTTTCTTCTTAGTGGTGCCTGTCCAAAAAAAATTTCTCCCTTGCACTGAAATACATAAAGTGCATCCACCACGTTAATCAACCGCCTTTGCATTTGATTAAGAGTAGCATAATCATACTCCCCTAATTTGGATTTGACAAACTGCTGGCCTACGGATTGGTCATAGTACTCAATACCGTGTGCAGACATGAAAAGCTTTAGCGGCTTCCAGATTTGCCAGTATTGCCGGATGGTAAGCCGGCTTCGCTGTAGCGTGCGGAGATGATTTTCAAAATCATTTACTAATTCATCGATGGTTTGATTGTCCTTCATTATTACATTATTTGTTGTTAAGGCATTATTGCCATCAACAAAATAATGTAAAGTAGAATAAGAACTTAATCTGCTGAACTCAGGCTCCTCAGCGGTTTTAAGTGGATAACTTTACATAATCTTTTACTTTCCATAACCTTTATTATGTAAAGCTTTACATAAAAAAGGAGAAAGAATTTTCATTACTGCTAAATTGCCCAACTATATCAAAGTGGGGAATGATGATTTGATTGAGCAGTATTTATTTTTAACTACTTCCCACGATGGTGGCGGCAGTATTACCGCAGCGTTTACTCCCGTTAGGATTGTCTGCAATAATACTTTAAATGCAGCACTTCGCAACCATAGCAATGCTTTTAAAATAAGGCATACAGCCAATGCAAAAGAACGGTTGGAAGAAGCCCATAAACTAATGGGCATTACCAACCAGTTAAGTAATGAACTGGAAGGAATTTTTAACCAGTGGGCAAAAGTTCGTATTACCGACCCCGAAATTAAAAAGCTGATTCAAATGGCATTGGTGCCAAACAAAGAAGTGTTGCAAAATATACAGGCTGGTAAAGATGATGAATTATCCACCTGCTTTAAAAATATAACAGATGCCGCGTTTGAATATTCATTGACCAACGAAACCCAACAGTTAGAAACTACTAAAGGCAGTTTGTTTGGGGCATACAATGCGGTAATTATGGAAAGTAAAAGATTATGTAAAGTAATCCCATCAATACGTCCAGAGCATCTGTGTTCTGGACACTACTTTACATAATCACTTAACATAAGATTATTACTTTATTTATTTTGTAGAAGGCCATATTGCCCACAAAATTTAAAATAGTAATCAATGGAAACATTTGAAGAGTTAATTAGACAATGCATTCAATATTTTAAACTGCATCGTTTTTCTGTTGCCAGAGTTAATATGTACAAGTTCCTATGGCTGAAAAAATTAATGCCATACATGGAAAAGCAATCGGTACCATATTATGACGCTTCTGTGGGGGAAAAATTTCTTCGTTCTGTAGTGACCGGAGATATCATTTCTCGATATGAAGATGACATCATCAGAAGTATCCTTTTCTTAAACGAATTTCAAGAGAAAGGCACTATTAGTAACTATCATTACAAGCCGCTCAAACGAGAATTAACAGGCCCCGTAGGCCTTGCAATGGAAAAATTCTTGCTGCATCTTGGATCATTGCGCCGAACAAAAAAAACAATAAGTGAGTATCGGTTATCCCTTTACAGATTGTTTACTTATTTGGAAAGCAAACAAATCCAAAATATAGAAGAGATTAAGGAAATCCAAATTGTGACATTCCTTTCTACCAGTACAAACAACAAGATATTTGTAATAGCATCGATCCGATTTTTCTTGCGATATCTGTATGAAGAGCATCTATTAGCAACTGACCTTTCATTGTCTCTTCAGCATTTTAAATATTCCCGGGGAGAAAAATTGCCTTCCGTATATAGCGAAAATGAAGTGTTACAAATAGAAGCCTCCATTCAAAGATCAGATGCTACCGGAAAAAGGGATTATGCCATGATACTATTGGCGACACGCTTGGGACTCAGGGCATCAGACATTGCCTATTTGAGTTTTGGCAATCTCGATTGGGAGCAAAGCACTATCACCTTATCCCAGTTTAAAACGGGAAAAGAAATCAAACTTCCTTTGTTAGCAGCCGTGGGCGAAGCACTCATAGATTATTTGAAATATGGCCGAAAACATAGTGAGTCAGACAAAGTCTTCCTTTTTACACGCACACCTTTTTCTCCTATGACAAATAGTTCAGTTAGCAGTGCATTCGGACGCATTATTGAGGCCTCCAGAGTAGATGTCAACGGCAGGAGACATGGAGCACACGCAATGCGCCACAGCCTCGCCTGCCGATTTCTGGAAAACAAGGAACCTATGCCTGTCATATCCGAAGCTCTTGGGCATCGGAGTACAGAGACCACTATGTCTTACCTGCGGATAGATGTAGAGTCTCTAAACCAATGTGTGTTGAATGTTCCAACTGTTTCCAATAATTTCTATGAACAAAAAGGAGGGATTTTTTATGAATAAGTTAAACTATCAAAGCGTCTACGCCCCCTATTTCAAACAATTTATAGCCATAAAAAATGGGCTTGGCTACACCTCATTACGAGCTCAATGGTTTTTTCTTGAGCTGGACAATTTTTTTTTGCATACGGACGTAAGGGAAATAGGGATCACAAAACAACAGATTGAGCAGTGGAGAGCTACCCGGATAAATGATGGACAATCCGCAATCTATGATAAATACTCCATCCTGGCACAGTTCTGCAAATATATGTGCAGGATCGGTTATGATTGTTATATCCCAAGACTACCCCGGAAGATAAGCGGGTTTACCCCACATATTTTTACTAATAAACAGATGACGGACATCTTTCAGGCCTGCGATCATTTTGAATTATATGACAGGCACCTGAACACAACCCTTTTTATAATGCCGGCCGTAATACGTCTTTTATATGGAACTGGTCTTAGAATCAACGAGGCTCTGTCTTTAAAAAATAAGGATATCGACTTTGACAAGAAATGCCTTTACGTTAGAAAGAGCAAAAACGGAGATGAACGCATATCACCTTTATCTGAAACTTTGGTAATAGTACTCAAGCAGTATTTACACTATCGGGATCGAATGCCTCTACCCCGGATTAAGGATGAGAAAAACTTTTTCTTTGTCTCTCCAATCGGGACAAGGTGTTTGCAGGGCGTGGTCTATGATTGGTTCAGAAAGGCGTTGGCCGCCTCCGGAATACCACATCAAGGTGATCACAAAGGTCCTCGCCTTCATGATTTAAGACACACGTTTGCGGTTCACTCACTTATGAAAATGTCTAAGTCTGGATTGGATCTGTACTACTCGCTGCCTTTGTTGTCAATATGCCTGGGGCATAGGTCACTGAAATCGACAGAGCAATATGTAAGGCTTACGGCTGAAATATATCAGGATCTACTGAAAGACGAAAACGAAATCTCAGCTCATATTTTTCCTAAAACTAAAACGAACCTAAACAATGGAAACAACTAATTTTGCAAAATATCTAAGTAGCTTTTTCGTCAAATACCTTCCGGGAGAGCGCAATGTCAGCCACAATACCATCTTGGCTTATAAAGACACTTTTGTTCAGTTCATCACCTTTATGAAAGAGCAAAAAAGCATAGGTGTGCAAAAGCTGACACTTGAAAAAATAACCAAAGAAACAGTCATAGATTTTCTAGACTGGTTACAACAAAGCAGGCATTGTAGCAACGCCACCCGCAATAATCGCCTTGCCGCTATCCGTTCTTTTTTAAATTATTTACAATATGAAAATCCGGAAAGGTTGTTTGAATGGCAGAAAATTATCTCGATAAAAGTAAAGCAGCACCAGAAGAAGAGCATCAATTATCTTACGACAGACGGTATAAAGTTGCTCCTTGAGCAACCGGATATTAGTACACATAACGGCCGCCGAAATCTTGCATTACTTGCCCTGATGTATGATAGCGGTGCCAGAGTGCAGGAAATGATTGACCTTACACCTTCCAGTATTAGGCTGGATTCCCCTAACCTTGTAAAGCTTGTAGGCAAAGGGCGTAAAGCCAGGATGGTTCCGCTCAATGAGGAGCAAATCGTGTTCCTGAAAAAGTATATGCAGGAAATGCATTTGTTGGAACCACACGCCAACCTTTACCCATTGTTCTCAAATACCAGAAATGTAAAGCTCACCCGTGCCGGCATAACATACATTTTAAAAACGTATGCCGATCAGGCAAGGAAAATAAATCCAGGTATCATACCAGAAACAATCAGTTGTCATTCCCTTAGGCACTCAAAAGCGATGCATCTTTTGCAAGCTGGCGTTAATTTGGTTTACATACGTGATATTCTCGGACACGTATCTATTCAGACAACTGACATTTACGCCCGTGCAGATTCCAAACAAAAGCGAGATGCTTTTGAAAAGGTATATGTGGAAATGAAACCCGAAAAATCCAAAGATAAATCTTGGGAAAAAGATGATACTTTATTGGAATGGCTGAAGAATCTTAAAAAATAGTCGAATTATTATGTAAAGTAATACTGTAAAGTAGAAGCCTAAACATAGCTGTTTAAAACTATTTTATGATGTTGCTTTACATAATCTTTTACTTTCCATAATA
>DATCFI010000003.1:0-16796 GCA_036509585.1 Hanamia sp.
CTTTTATCAACCGGCGAACTTCAGCCGATTGCTTGCCGTTGATTTTTTTACCACCTTGGACGCCGCGTTTTTTTGCCCCTAAACCCCTAAGCCCTTTTTGCTTATAGCGTGTCCAAATCTTGTCAACAGCACTTTTCGATAACTTAAATAAGTCTGCCGACTGTTGGTGCGTTCCCTTTTTAGATTTTAAATACGAAATAACTAAAAGCCGTTTGGTCTCCTGGCTATCTTTTGAACCTCTCTTTTTTTGCATACACAAATATACAAAATAAAATCTTAGCATATCACTAAATTATGCTCCCATTAATAAATTAGGAACGCCATACATAGAAAACATAGTTATCCTTATTTATGGCGCACCCGACAAGGTGCAAGAGGTTTTGCACAACACTGATTGGAAAAAAATAAATGATGGATTAACTCTGTAATGCAGTTAGCAAATTCTTTTTAAAATGAAAAAAAATGAAGCATAAAAATTTTTTTATCCAGCCAATAATTGTATTCACAGCAAATCTGTAGCTATGTTTTGTACAAAGAAAACACCAGGTTGCCGAACTTTTCAGTATTAATAAAAAATAAGAAATCATTGAATGAAAAAAATAATTATTTGTTGTTTTACTGTATTAACCACCGGTTTTCTTTACGGACAGGATTATCCTCAATGGCCTGCCGATAAACCCGAAACAGGATTTATTGAAGCGTCCCAAAGCAAAGAAATACGATTAGGGAATGGCACCCTACCTCAGGAAATTGATATGCAAGACAAAATGCGTACTCTCATCACCGTTATGATGGAAAATACCGCCAACAAACTACACTGGCAAGTGGTGGAATTATCTGAATATACTAATGAAAATGAGTAGGAGAACTTTTGGAAAGTTTGAAACTTTCCAAAAGTTAAAAGCATAAAATATTTTCAAATGAAAAAAATAAATTATTATTCAGTATTGCTTTTAATAGCTATGCTATCTTATGCTTCTACCACACAGGCGCAGTATATCGCTCCTTCGGGAAATGCGAGTATTACTGTAGAAAAATTAAATGAGAAGCCGAAAACTTATAATTACCCGGATGACTTTCCCAATACAATGTTTAACGGCGAACAAATCAAAGAGACCCCGTCCGGCACATTAAGCTATACCGACTTCGGCTTTACTAAATCATTTGACCAATATAAAGACAAGGATGGAAACGCACCTATAGTTAGTGTACAAATGAGGATAGAACCCAGCGAAAATGGAACTTTCCCGTTAACAACACCAAATATGGACCATCCGTACGGAACAATAACTATTGATTTGAATACACCGGCAGGGCCGATTTTACAAAGCGCCTTCGATGGTTCAAGCGGAGTCATAACTATTTCTGACTATCCGCCTGTGGGTGGTTTCATAGTTGGCACTTTTAAAGCCACACTTAAAGATGCCGCCGGTAATACTTATTTGGCAAATGGAAAATTTAGGGTTAAAAGATTAAAAAAAGATTAAAAAAATTAAACTTTTGGAAAGTTTCAAACTTTCCAAAAGTTGCAGTAAAACAACCCCGCCTGACTGTGTCTCCGTCCGACCGGGTCATCCGGACGGGTTTCGGGCAGGAAATAATAGGGATTTTCATTTTGATCGGTGAAAACAGATAAAAAAATAAAAATGGCCAACTACAAAAATCTATTTGCGATTGCTATCGCATTGTTATCAACGTTGGCTTGCGTAGCTCAATCCGGCGTCTGCTATGAGATGAGTACACATTCGCATACCAAACAAATGGATTTGCCCAGCAACAGTACGATATATGTTTCTTCGGCAGGCAGCGGCGCAAGAGTAGAAACAAAAGCAGACTTGCCTTTTTTAGGAAAGGTAAATATGATAACGCTGATCAGTAAAAGGATCCTTCACATACAATCCTGGTAAATGATAAACGCAAATTGTACTCGGTTCAAAGCAACGCTGTTGCTGATGAAGACACCGCCGGAATATCCTCAATGCCTATCACAAAACTTAACGACGAAACCGTGAATGGCTTCCCCTGTTTGCATTTGAGGCTTGGCGCTAAACAGGATACGGTTAATGTAATGGAAATATGGCTTAGCAAAGCAGTGCCTGGTTATAAAGAAGCAAATGAAATAGCAAAAGGGTTATTTGGCGCACCAGATGTAATTATTCAGAGATTAAAAAAAGCAGGGTATGAAGGTTTCCGGGTAAAATTTATGGCTGATAATAAAAGCGATTCTCCTAACGCAGTGAGTATGACTATAGAACTGACGAAAGCCTATCAAACCTCTGTTCCGGAATCTATGCTGAAAGTACCGGCCGGATACACCGAAACAAAAGGCGATCCTTTCAGTGTGGATTACCACATTGAAACGAAAATAAACGGAAGGGAAAAATAGGCGATGGAAAAAAATGATTGTAAAAAACTGGAAGGCATATTGGGAAAATTTTAAATAGAGGGAACTAAAAAAAAGCCTTTTTGTGTTTAATTGGGAATATGAGTTGAAAACTTTTGGAAAGTTTAAAACTTTCCAAAAGTTGCAGTAAAGGAACAAATAACATGGATTTTTATTTTATGACTTGAGAACCTGTGAGGCCAAAGGTCAAAATGTGGAGGATGAGCAACTAAGAGATGAATCTAACAGCCTTGTAAGCCCGCCCGGATGATCCGGTCGGACGGGGGGTAATATGCTAACATTGAGCGAAGCCCGATGGCATTGGTAAAATCATGTATTTCTAAAACAAATTTTTAAATATTTCAAAAATAAAAAAAACAAAAATCATGACTAATTACAAAAATCTATGCGCGATTGCTATCGCATTATTCACCGCTTCAATGTGCCAGGCGCAATCAGCATCAACCATTGCAAAACAAGTACAGGTGGGCATCAACCTGGAAGCCGCTTTTCCCACAGGTAATTTCGGAAAAGCCTATTCTATGGGTTTTGGCGGAAGCGTAATGGGACGCTATGCTTTATCTGATAAAGCGAATCTTACTGCATCGTTGGGGTATCTCAATTTTTCGGGAAAAACAATAACAGAAACTTTTCCCGGGGATGAAGGAGGCACCCGAACTGTAACGACTAAAATCCCATCTATGCATGGCATTCCGCTTCGCCTCGGCGCTAATTATTCATTGGGAAGCCCTCTTTTTATCCAGGGTGAAATAGGCGCAGCTTTTATGAAAGGTGCAACTGCTTTTCTTTATGCACCCGGTATTGGCGCACGCTTCAGCAACCTCGAAGTGGAAGCAAAATATGAAGGATGGTCAAAAAATGGAACACTTTCATTTTTTGGAATAAGAGTAGGATATTTTTTCTAAAAAGAATCGGTTTTTCATATAGGTAATATGCCAAGGGCGCGAAGGGATAAGCAGCCGGAACGCCTAACGCATTTTTTTTCAACACATCTTAATTTTTTTCTACACTTTTTAAATTATCAATAAAATTAATCATCATGGAAATCAACAGTCAAACAAACGCAACCAATCCGGTTCAAATTACCGATGATGGTAAGACCGTTGCAATCATCAGTTATCTCAGCATCATAGGCTGGATAATTGCTTATGTAATGTACGGTAGCAATAAAACCCAATTAGGCGCCTACCATCTGCGGCAGACGATTGCCTTATTTGTAACAGGTATCATTACATGGATGGTTCAAATGTTTCTCATCTTTATTCCTGTCATTGGATGGATTATCGGAATATTATTGATTTTCGTCTATCTCTTCCTGTTTATACTCTGGCTTTTCGGGTTTATTGCAGCGATCAACGGGCAGGAAAAACCGATGCCTGTTATTGGCAAAAAAGCACAGAAGTGGTTCAAGGGAATTAATTGAAAAATTAAAAATTCAATTTCACAAATATTTTTTCAACTGCATGTTGTTGCCCGTTTTACAGTTTTGTTCAGGCACCATCGCTTTTGCCTGGTGATGAAAGAGTAAATGTTTTAAAAACTTAAAAAATCATGAAAAGTAAAATTCTTATTCTTCTATGCACAATTGTTTTTATTGCACAAAAGCAAGTTTGCTTTGCACAGGACGAAGTTGCTTCGGGGCAATGTAAACTAACTATTCAAAAGGTAGGAGCACCCAATGATGTTCAGCATTATTTCTTTTCCAGCGACAGTGGGCATACAATTTATTTAAAACCTGAAAAAGATGGCAGTATCGCGGATTTCGGATTCTCCGGGGATTTTGCAAATAATAAAGGAGAGGTAGTAAGCGTAATGCCTGATTTCATTATATCTCCTCCTGGCACGGGTAATTTTATGATTCCTCCTTTTGGTTCGTCTCCCAAATCCTTTTCACATATAGCTATTGTTATCACGGGAACCATACCGGTTATCGCTGATCAGTCGAAAGCTTGTAGTGGCAGTATTACTATTTCAAAATATCCGTCTATTGGAGGTTTTATGAAGGGGACTTTCCATACTATTTTAACGGATAATGTGAATAACTATAAGGTGAGCGGCGAGTTTAGCATCCAAAGAACGCAATGAAAAAACAGGAAGCTTGATTATTTCTCTGTTCACTGTGGGAGAAAGTAAGCTGGTGACGTAGGAACGGATGCATTTTGTAATCCCGCATAAGGAGAGAGATTTTAATCCGTTGGAAAAGTGGAAACTGGATGGCCTAAAGTCCAAAACACTGTTATTTTTTATATTAGTTAAAGATTAAAATATGCTTTATTTTTCAAAATCAATCACACCAGTTTCGACATTTAAAAGTAAGATTACATTGCTACTTTTAATTATCATAAGTGTGGCTAATATTGTCAGAGCGCAGGATAATTCAGACTGCAAATGCCCGCCATTAAAATTGTATGTCTATGATACAAAAGTTGGGTTTCCTCTTGAAAAAAATCCATCCGGAAAAGAAGCAGGGGATTATACTGAGGCATTGAATTCAGGCCAATGGCTAGGGGGCGCCTTTACAAAACAAGAAAGTGATGAATTGAAAACCTACCAAAACATAATGCCTGGTGCTTCTACTGGAAATACCTACCAGCTTCCACCCAATGGGAATGAAAATATTAGTGATGAAATAGATTTTATAAGCTATGCGGTCATCACAAAAAATGGTGCGGCTTCTTACACTATGCAAATTAATATTGAAGACCGGAATAGAAAATTAGCCTTCAGTAAATCAACAAATTTTTCAGATTTGGGAAAGGCAGATGACCAAATAGATGCCATTATGAATTCGTTGCCGGTAATTAAAACTTTAAGAGATTATCAGAAAAAACTGCGTGAAGAATCGGGATTTAAAGACTGGGTAGCCGTTAAATGGAAAGCCACTCCGGCCGTTAAAAAAATAAAACAAGGACAGCAAACTACTGTTGTTATTCAGGTATTTGATTGTGTTGACAATATGCCGTTAAAAGAGGAAAAGATAAATGTAAAACTTTCAGATAATGCTTATGGAAAATTAACACCGTCAACTGTGGTTACTTCGCAAGATGGTAAGGCGTTCCTAACTTTTACAGCAGGCAATAAAAGTGGCTTGGTAAATGTTTATCCGGATTTTGCCTTCAAAAATGTTATTCATGAAAAAGAGTCTCAGGCTCTTGAGTGCGGAAATGATGCTGACATAATTGTAAACGTTGAAAAAAAGTGGGTGGTATCATATACCGTCAACAGTTACAGTTCCAATTCTCAAACAGGTGGTGCAGACGAAATGAAAGATGAAAGCCACGCCCACGGCAGGGTTTCAATGATAGTGGACGCAGCAGCGCCTTTGGCATCAGGTTATACAAGTTTTAATACCGGAGAAGGCGATAAACTAATCCAGTTTGATGTTTCAGGTAATTGGGAAGAGCGCCGAAGCGATATCACCCGGGAATATGGAGTAATAGTTGAAAAAACACTTAGAAACTATACCGGAGAAGCCGACAAAAAAGTTGGAATAGAATTTACCTACGACCCTTCGCCGGATGGTGGAGTTACACTCAATTCAGGTATCAGTTTCAATAAACGCGGAAACGACAAGTTTTGGAAATTTGATTATGATTCACATTCGCTCAAATTAGTGGATAATAGTGACGCATCCTCGAGTTACGGGTTCAATCTTGGTGTGGGGCATTCCAAAGACATTGTAAAAAGGACAAAGAATGGTTTTACTATTGATTATAATCAATCCAAAGACACCAGTTACACTATAGATGGAGAAAGGCATGTATTAAAGTCGGGAACGCAATATCATGTTATCATTTCGTGGATGAGTGCGAATAATGTGGGAATTGGAAAGGGGACGAAAGAAGATTGAAATTAGATTATCCGGGTTATACCAAAACAAAAGGCAATCCTTTGCAGTGCTTTTTACAATGAAAAAAAGAAAAATAAACTTTTAATGTAAAATGGAAAAATCGGAAGTAAGTAAAATGGGAAATTAATAATAGTTATTCGGTTTCAATAGATAAAAATAAAAAGAATCAGGATTATGAAAAAGAAATTTAAACTATCGGTTTTCGCCATCACTTGTTTGTTATCACTCGGTTGCTTTCATAATTCTTCTTATGCGCAAACCGCTGTTAATTCAATAAAAATAAGCGGAGGAGAATTTGGTATCGGCACAACTTTGGTATTTCCTGACGAAGGCACAGTTATGAACCAGGTGCAATACGTTGCCGCAACTTCTGACGGGAAGACCACAATAACGATTAACAGTAATGAGGTGAAATACAAAGGGAAAGAAATTAATCTAATGCTGATGGTAACACTGCAAGATGGAAAAAGTGCGGGGAATTACACCCTGGAAAACCCGAATGGGACACCTCCCCCGCCCAATGCGGAAGTGAGCGTTCGTATCGGAGCAGATGAAGGTATCACCGGCCACGAAATCATTTCTGAAAGTGGAAATGTAAATTTAACTGCGTTCGGAGGGCCGAGCAATTTTTTGATTGGAACATTTTCCGGGTTATTTTATGAAGGGGTGGATGGTAAAATAAACAAATACCAGGTGAGTGGAAAATTTAAAGCTTATCGAATGGCGAATGATGAAAACTAAAAAATTTCAGAGTTGTATTTTTAGTGACAGTAAACGCACAAATAACTCTAAATCCTATTTTTATCCGTCAAATAAAATCAACCATTTATACGATTGTTCATTATTGAATTTTATTTTTTATTTACAAAATGTAACACAGCTTCAAAATATTTATCAAAAGGAAGAAGAAAAGGCGCTATTAATTCAAAGCAATTTTACGGGCCGCTTATGGTAACGCGAAATTTTAATTATACATAATTAATCAGCAACAATGTTTAGAAACAAAAAAATAATTACACTTTTAGCATTATCGCTTCTTATGGCGAAATTTACGATGGCTCAGAGCGATCGTGGCCCAACGCCCCAGGAAAAAAAGGCTACTATAAAAGTGATAAATGTGGTTGCACCCATTATTAACGGATTTCAAAACAAAGATTGGCAAATTAGGCAAGGTGGTGCTGATGAACCTGAATATTTTTCTGTACAGAAAAATCCGGATGTAGTGATGGGTGTAGCTCCATTTAATGATTGGAATTTTACGTTAACCGAAAGTTCTGTTGAGTATAATAAAATTGTGAAACCATTATTGGATAAAATGCAGGCCGACGCACCCAAGGTATCCAACCAAAAAGCAGCAGACGAATATGACGCCGAACTTGCCAAAATAGAATTGTTGTCAAATGTGAATGTAGAAGTATATGTGAATGAAAAAAACGTTCCACTAAAACCACCTCATGGCACCGTTGATTTAAAAATACCTGGAACTTTTTTTTCTTACAAAGAGCCTACTAGTGGTGAAAAAACCCTCGGCGTCTCCCATCACCTCCAAAACAGTTATGTGTTGGCTTTCGGCAATTGGGGAACAGCAAAACTGCAGAATGATTGGTATCAATTTCATTTCACACATCCATTAGCCACTCCATACATAGAAAATATTGTAATTATTATTAACGGTTCACCGGATAGGGTACAGGAAATATTGCACAATACCGATTGGAAGAAAATTAATGAAGGGCTTACGTTGTAGAGTTTTTACAACGCAGGCTTTAACTTCAACAGGCAGGGCGATGAACACAAACCTAAAAAAATAAAAAGTGACAAAGTGCAAAACATATCTATAAATATTTCTGGTGATAAAATCAATGTAGAACGAATAGCAAAGTGGATTGATATAGATAAATTGAATAAAACCATTGCGAAACAATAAAATAGCTTAATAAAAAATCAATGAAATGAACACGTCAATGAAAAGAATTTTAATCACAATCTTCTGTTTGTTTACTCTGTTGAATGTGAAAGGGCAAGGAACACTAAACAAACCATCAGATAACGATCAACAGCATTTTCTCTGGTTTACGGGGCATTGGAGCAAGAGTAAAAAAAAATACTTTTATCACCAGCGCTTATACTGATACTACCGAAAACGGTATAACAAAAATGCCTGGTGGAAATACCATCACTGTTAATTCCAATGGTTCCGTAAATATGAGCTCATCGGGTGTTGACGACTGGAATAAAAAAATCACCGATGGTGAAAATAATCTGAAAAAAACAGAGGACAAAATGGAAAGCCCCGGCAACGAAACAGAGGAATGGGCCTATCATTTTAATGAAGCTGCGATGCCTTTGCTGAATGGAGTGAAAGAAGAATGGAGCAATCTTAAAGTGGATAAAAAGGACGATATGCTAAACCCAAAACAAGATCAGCAAAACCGGGGAGATAATGAAGATCCAGCGTTGCAAAATCTTTCTAAAAACGTGGCCAATGGCTGCAAAGACTTTCAACCTAAATACCAGGCCATGGTAGATTTCTATAAAGCTCACGCGAGAGACAAAGACAATGATCTCAAAAATCCGGAACCACCGGAATTTGAATACAAATGTATGAGTTGTGATAGTACAGCCTATAAAAATTATCTGAAGCAATGTGATGATTATGTTGAAAATTTCTCCAAACCTGAAAGCGGGTATATTAAGGATGCTATGGAAATTCTGCACCAGTTAGCATTGTTAGGACGTTATACTGATTTAGGTGAATCATCCTCTAACGGTTCCGGAAGCAGCGAACTAGATAACGCACTCAATCCGCTTTTCAAAAAATCCGGGCCTTGTGGTTTTATTGATAATGAGGAATTGAATCACATAATTCAATGGTTATCACGGCGCTTACATGACCGTGCAGGTAAATTGATGAAAAAATATGAAGATGTAAATTATGCTTATAAAGTGATAGCTCCTGTGATGCGCACCTATCTTGGAATCAGCAGGCAGTGTGCATTGATGGGTATAGGAAATGATGACGATTTGAACGAAGCAAGCAAACTTGCCTACAATGCCTATCAATATTATTACAACGCGCTGGTAAAAAAGCACGACTGGTCGCAACTGGCAAATGTGCCGCTCATTTTTTCGCTTTACAGGCAGTATCTACTGGTGTCAGGAAATGATGAAGAGAGCAGCGAAATACTTATCAATATCTTCAAAATACTCAACAGTTTTACGTTAAACATAGAGATGGATGCAAAAGAAGGAAAAGATGGAGGATACTTTCTTGCTCATTTAAAAGGGAAAGCTAAAATTACTCCCGAATTTAAATATGGCTCTGATAGTTGTTATGAATGGGTAGTGGTAAATGACCAGCCGGATGCAATGGGCCAACCGGTAAAAAAGACGGACAAGAAAATAGAAATGGATTTATTAGCCAATGAAATTGTCGTTCCCAAAGAAAGGCCCGAATATGTGGGGACAAAGAAATTTTATGCTTCCTTAGAACAACTCAAAATGAATTTCTGCAAGCCAGGAAAAGATACTATTTTATTAAGCGGTTTTATGGCGGAACCCAACACTATGGCCGCCACCTGGCGCTATCCCAGTTCACCCAACCTTGTTCCGAGCGGGATAAATGGTGTGGATCATCTCTTCCAGGATATTAGTAAAATGAAAGAGCTCGCCCAATCGGGAGAAGTGCAACAGCATGCTGATATAGCAAAGGAGCAGGCAGAAAAGCTGGCTGCGCAAATGAAAAAACTCAGCCAGGAAATTGGGAATAAACATGACCCTGCGTCTATTGCAAAATACCAGGAGCTCATAAACAAAATGAATAGTGGCAACCAGTTATTTAATGATCAAAGCCTGGCGCCTATGTTATACATTGATTTCCCTTTGCAAATACAAAATAATACTGCAACGATTTTCAATAAGTGATTCGATGCAAAAGAAATAAACCCTTCCATATCAAATGTAATAGTGTATGGATATTATACGGTGGATATCGAGTACAAGAAATAAATCAAGAATGGAGAATAGGATTTTAAAACTCTTCCTTCAACAATAATCTATTCTTAAAACTTTATTTGAAACAGATGAAAAAAAACATCCCTATCGCGACCGCATTATTATCCTTTGGGATGTAATAACTCCCCAACAATCAGGTGTATATTTATTTTAGCGCGTTGCCGTGTCTAATTTTTCCAACATATCTTTATTCCCATCAAAATACCCCCAATTTATTGCTTTACTGCATTTTAATATTCAACTGTGGTGCGCGAACGTATTACTTGAATCAAGTTTTATCTGATTATTAATTAATGGCAGAAGTTTATGTTTGTGCCAGCACGGGACTTTTAAACATTGATCCTACACACTTTTTTTACATCTTTTATAAATAGCTTTGCACACTGATTTTTTTTTGATGATTTCATAGAAATAAGAATAACTGTTATAAGCAATAAAACGTAGAATTTACATGATGCACGAAGAAGAAAATATAATTTATCTTGACAGGAACGAAAATCAATATGGCCCTGCACCTGCCTGTTTCAATGCATTAGGCGCAGATAATTTTAAAAACCTGAGTGAATATTCCCGCGATTTTTCAAGGGGTGTTAAAAGTGTATTATCTGAAAGGCTGGCCAATGATTTTGGCGTTCCTGAAAAAAATGTAATGCTTGGATATGGAGGTGAGGATATATTGAAGCAGGCTGTACATTGCTATATTGGCAAAGGAGATAAAATAATGATACCATCTTACTCATGGTGGTACTACAAAAAAATAGCTGACGAAAAAGAGGGAATTAAAATTGAATACCCGATCGTAGAAGGAGACCATTCTTTTTATTATGATATAGAAGGAATGCTTAAAATTTATGAAGAGCAAAAGCCTAAATTGGTTTTAATAAGTTCTCCAAATAATCCAACAGGCAATCGTCTTGAAATTGATCAGTTGAAAACGATATTGCGAAAGATGAAGGATGCGGTTGTTATTGTTGATGAAGCCTATGCCTTATTTTATAATAAGGATAATTCGCATTTAAAAGATATTATCAACGAGTTTCCTAATGTATTAATCATTCGTACTTTCTCTAAATATTATGGTTTGGCCGGAATAAGAATTGGCTTTGTATTAATGGGCGATAACCATGCAGCGTTTTCTTTGTTCAGTGCCCGGTATTTAGGGTACAACCGATTATCCGAACAGGTTGCCATTGCGGCATTGGATTCCAATGAATATTATGAGGATATGCGCAATAAGATGATAGCAGATACGGAAAACTATTTAAAAGAATTTAATAAGCTGGAAGGGTTTAAAGCCTATAAATCGTATGCCAATTTTATCCTGGTAAGAATCCCTGTAGAAATCAAGGATAGCCTGAAAAAATATCTTACCGAACGTAACATGATTGTTAAGTTTATGGCAGAAGATGGTTTGTTGAATCATTTGCGTATTACTATTGGTACGCAGGAACAAAACGAATTGCTGCTTAACATGATTCAATCTTTCTTAAGCAAAACAACTGTAAAGAAGAATGAGTTGGTACACGGAGTATAAAAAATCGCTGAAGATGACGGAGATTGAAGAGTTCTTCGATCTCTATTTTTACCGGCCACTGGCATTCTTATTGGTAAAAATTGTTTACCCTACTAAAATAACACCCAACCAGCTTACTATTATTGCTATTTTTATTGGCCTTGCATCCGGCTGCGTGTATGCCACAGGGTTACCAAACGCTTGCGTATATGGCGCTATCCTTTTCATGTTGTATAATGTGTTTGACTGCAGCGATGGGATGCTTGCCCGCTTGAAAAAGAATGGATCACATGCGGGAAGGATTATTGATGGAATCGCAGATTATATTGCTACGGCAGCGGTCTTTGTTGGGTTAGGAATTGGCTATCCGGATCATACATACAGCCATCCTATTTGGTGGTTATTATTATTCCTGGCAGCGCTCAGTAATGTGATACAATCTGTAATGGTTGATTATTACCGCAACCGTTTTTTGGATTATGTGCTTCAACGGAAAAGCACCTTTGGAGAAAACATGGATTCTTTTAGAGAGGAGTACCATACAATTAAAGGCCAAAAAAATAAATGGCTTGACAGATGGATCATCAGGCGATATTTCGATTATTCAGCTTTCCAGAAAAAACTTACATCCGAAAAGAAAGGTGAAAAATTATTTAACACAACACCGGAAGAATACTATAAAAAGAATAAAGGAATAGCAAGGGTTTGGGTTAATATTGGCCCTACAGCACAGATCACAGCCATTATGATTTTCTCAGCTATAAACAGATTTGATATCTATTTCTGGGTTATAATCGGCGTGTTTAACGCCATTGCGGCTATAGCCTGGATTGTTCAACGTAACATTGATAAATCCCTTATCTCATCTAAGACACATTAAATGAAAGCAGTAATATTAGCAGCAGGAATTGCTTCCCGGCTAAGGCCATTGACAGATGATACTCCTAAATGTTTGTTGAAAGTTGGCGAAAAAAGTATTCTTGAACTTACCATTGATAATATTATTGCTAGTGATATTGATGATGTGATTATCGTAACAGGATATCTTGAAGAAAAGATTAAAAATTTTGTTTCAAAAAAATATCGGGGTCTAAACGTAACCTACATTTATAATGAAGTGTACGGCACAACCAATAATATATATTCATTGTGGCTAACAAAAGAAAGTTTATTGGGAGATGAAATGTTGTTAATGGATAGCGATATCATTTTCGATAAAGAAATTATCACTAAGCTTCTTGCATCCAAATATGAAAGCTGTCTTGCATTGAAAAGACATGATGTTCAGGATGAAGAAATAAAAGTTAAGGTAGATGAAAATGGAAGAGTGCTTGAAATAGGTAAAGAAGTGAAATTAGAGGATGCCATTGGCGAATCGATCGGTATAGAAAAATTTGGAGCACAAACACTGAAACAATTATTTACTATTATCGAGCGTAAAATCGTTATTGAAAAAAACGTAAACCAATTTTATGAAGCTGCTTTCGAGGAACTGGCAGATAAGGGAGCAAATATTTATACCGTGGATACTACTGATTACATTTGTGTGGAGATTGACACTGCTGCAGATTTGGAGTCAGCACGATTAATGCTTTTAAACCAACATCAAAAATAAATACCTTGATAGATAGTTTAATTACAATTTCTATTGTTGGTTTAATCGTTGGCTTTATATTTTCAATGCCAATTGCGGGCCCCATCAGCATCCTGGTAACTTCTAATGCACTTAAAGGAAGAATAAAGTATTGTAATCTTGCTACTTTAGGAGCTTCCTTCGCGGATTTTGTTTATGTATTTGCCGCGGTGTATGGCCTCACAAAATTCTATTCTGCATATAAGCCTTTCATTCCTTACATATTATTGGTTGGAACTTTTTTTCTAATTTATCTCGGGTATAAAATCTCAAAAACCAAAGTTGATCTTGAGCATATCGATGATAAGAACCTATTATCAGGAAAGATAAAAAAAGAAAGAAGCGGCTTCTGGACAGGCTTCTTATTAAATTTTTTGAATCCTACGTTGTTCCTGGGATGGCTCTCTTCTTCGTTTATTGTAATCTCAGTGGTAGCTGCTTTAGGATTCAATACCGGAGGGCTTGATAAGAGTGTTGATACTAGTTTTGAAACAATAAACAAAAGGGGCGATGACATTGCATTAAAAAATAAAACACTTGCTTATTTACATATAGATTCAACCCGATTTAAAAAGAACAAAGCTGTGTCCACATCTCAGTCCCCAAAATATTTTCCTTTGTTCTTAAGTGCATCCTACGCATTTTTTCTTGCGCTCGGCAGTATTATTTGGTTTTTCTACCTGGCATTTCTACTAAATAAAAACAGACACCGGATAAATATTCATTCAGTAAACACAATAATCCGGGTATTAGGATGGGTATTGTGTGTATTCGGTTTGCTCCTTGGGTATAAAGCAATCACCATGTTGATTTAGATAAATTATGAGTGCTTGCTTTTGTTTTCAATTCATAAAAATAAAAATCTCACATATTTCTGGCTTTACTGTATTTTTAATATCCTGCCGAGGCGTACGAAAGTAATAGTTGAATTAAATTGAAATTGATAATTAATTAATGGAAAGAGCAGGTGCTGCGCAAAAAGATAGGTGTAAATCAAGCAAACATTACTTCAACATAATTTTATCGAACATGGCAACAAAGAATCAAGTACTTGACATGACACCTATTGGTATGAAGTTTACCGTCTTGCAAGCTGCCGCTGATACAAGCGGAAAATCATTAGACTTGCATTGGGAATTACTTTCCGGGTGTAATATGAAAGACCCTTTAGTGCATACGCACCCTCATGCTATCGAAAGTTATGAAGTGTTAGAAGGTGAAATGGAGTTTTTTGTTAAGGACAAATGGTTACTTGCAAAAAAAGGCGACAAACTTAGCGTTCCCAAAGGTGTCTCCCATGCCTTCAGGAACCCGACAGAAAAAATTGTAACAGTTTATAACACTCACCAGCCAGCCCTTAGAATGGAAAACTATTTTGAAGACATTTGTAAAGTGCTGGATAAAGTTACCGACAACAGGACGAAAGACTTTACCATGAACATAAAGAGTAAGCTATATATGAGTGTACTCATAAATAATTATAGAAACGAGATAATCGCCAAAAGCCCACCCGATGTCGCTATCAAATTTCTTGGATTTATCAGCAAGCTAATTGGAATAAAGTACTAATCCTTAGAAAGCAGGCAAATAAAGAAGCCTATTTCGCATCAACATGAGATAATTCCAGGAAAAATATTTTTATCCGGGGATAAACATACATCTACCTTCACGCACTTTCTTTTATTTTTCATTCTCTTTTTAAGTTTCTCTAATCTTCTTCAACTATGTCAGGCATCTTTTACCTAATACATAATCCCTAATTTATTGGAAACCATTTTCAACACCCTTATTGATAGTTTTATCAACAACAAGGTAGGCATAGCCGAACATTTTTTGAACGAATCATTGGCGGGTCATCTGAAAGAAAATCTCACGACTCTTTTCGCGCAAAATAAAATGCAACATGCAGGCACTGGAAAAAATGCAATAATAGATCACAATAACCTCGTGAGGGGCGACAGTATTCACTGGCTCGATCTGGCTCATAACGATGTACACGAAAACAGTTTTTTTGATCTAATGGACCGTTTTGTAAATTACCTGAATGAAAACTGCTACACGGGAATCAACAGTTATGAGTTTCATTATACATTGTATACACCGGGGACTTTTTACAAAAAACATATGGATCGCTTTCAAAATAATGACAGCCGTAAATTTTCCATGATCATGTACCTCAATACAGAATGGACTCCCGAAGATGGCGGGGAACTTTGCATTCATCACGAGGCAGGATTGCAAAATATTTCCCCTCTGAATGGGAAGGTGGTATTCTTTAAAAGTAATGAACTGGAACATGAGGTGTTATTGACAAATAAGAACCGCATGAGCATTACAGGTTGGCTGAAGGGTTAACTTGCCAATTTCCGGTAATTAGCCACCTAAGGCACGAGGAATATGAAACTTTGTGTCTTCGTGTCTTTGTGGTTCGAAAAAAACATGGAACCACTAAGTCACAGATTCTTTTTACATCATTGCATTATCGTGAAGATCAATGCAATGATTGCTGGAAGCGCCTGTACAAAAAATATTTTTTTTGAGGCAGAAACAGCGCCGAAGCATCCTGCAATAATGATACAGATCAGAAAAAAAATAGCAATATTTATTCTCCATGCAGGATCGCTTATAAAGAAAGTCCAGATCAAACCTGCGGAAAGAAAACCATTATAAAGGCCCTGGTTGGCGGCAAGACGTTTTGTAGGCTTGAACAAATCAGGAGCCAATGCGCCTTTAAAAATCTTTTTACACTTCGTTTCCCATGCAAACATTTCAAGCCAAAGAATATAAAGATGTTCAATCGCAACGATTGCGATTAGAATTTCAGAAATAATTTTCATGATGAAAGAATTTAATTGTTATTTGAAGATAGTTTCATCTCAAATCGTTCCTATTTTCTGTTGTTACAGGTCTTTAATTTTTTAATCAAAATTCTGGAATTTTGAGAGTCCACTTTCTCATCTTTGGAATATGATTTATTTCTGACTTTCAAATTGTATTCTTATTTGTATCGTTTCTAAAATTTGCCGTTAACATTTATCATTGCTGCTTCATCGCGAAATAGTACAAAAAGCGAAATTGATTACGGGCACTCTTATGCTGTCAATAATCGTCAACTGAAGCTTAATTCCACTAATACTTTCGCACGCTTCATCTGGAAACTAAAAATACAGTAAAAGAAGAAATAGGAGAGATTTTTATTTTGATGTATATAGGAAAATGTACCATAGTTGCCAACCTTCCAAAAGGTCTCATGTATGAGAAGAGGGATTTACCAAAGAAAATGGGTTCTGCAAAAGTGTTAACTTGAATTTGCAAATAATTCAATCACTTTAAAAAACAGAAACCCATGGCACAAGTTAAGAAATTAGATTTCACCGGCACC
>DATCFI010000004.1:0-3835 GCA_036509585.1 Hanamia sp.
AGAATTTCCCGGGTAAAATCCACAACCTTCCCGAGTCATCTTACCAGAGTAGGCGATGGGTGTGTAATCAAAATATTTCATCGGGCTATAATACCAGGCATTGGTATTTGTCAAGGCGTTCGGCGCGATGGTATTAACAACGTGAATTACTTTAAAAAGTACCTGGTTAATTTCATCAGAATTAAAAAGCCTGAAATCAAGCATCCGTTCCGGAACATCAGTCGGGTGTGTAGCAACAGGTAAACCAACTTCGTCAAATTGATTGATCCTTCTTGACCAACGTTGTGTTGCCCATGCTTTATTGAGATTGTCAACAGTGGTATACTTTTTCTTCAGCCAGGCAATAAATCTTTTTCTTGCTGTTTCAGAATATGAAATCGGGCCGTCCCCTGATTCATTGTCGATTCCAAAAGCCATCAGTGCAGGGTATTTTCCATAATGCTTTGTGAGTGCTTCTGCATATTGAACCGCATATTTTTGATACATGGGATCACCAACATCTTCCATGTAGCGGTGATTTGGATAGTGCCTGTTTCCATTGACATCTACAATGTCGATGGAAGGATATTTTTGATGCAACCAGATTGGAGCAGGACGTATGGCGATATCTAAAATCACTTTTATCCCTGCTTTATTCATCAGGTCCATTACCGTATCGAACCATGCAAAATCATATTTACCTTCGGATGGTTCATAGCTGTCCCAGGCAAGATGGCCCATGCGAACTACCGTAAAACCCGCATCTTTCATGAGTTGGATGTCCTGTTTTATTTTTTCTGGATTTTTATCATCCTGTGGATGGTAATTCGCCCCAACAAAAAGTTGCTGAGAACGGACGCTTCCAATTGAACAGAAAAGAATTGCGGCCAAAACATATAAACACTTAAGTGGGAGCCTCATTGATTTGTCTTTTAATTTATGGAAAATGAAAGGTAAGTTTTTCGTCTAAGCAAGCTTACAGTTTGACCAGGTTTAGAAAGAACACATCGTTTTCGCGCATATCCAACTCTTTAGCAAAGGGTACTCCTTCTTTAACCGTAATAATTTCCCGGGAAACCGGGGACCCATTGTTTTGTTTTTTTATCTGATCTACCTGCGCGCGGTTAAGTTGCGAAGGTTTCCCCATTGATAAGTAAGTGGAATAGGCATCATTGCTGTGATAGCCCACTTTATAAACTTCAAGTGCATACATACCCGAAGGTATATTTGTGATATTAAACTTTATTTTTCCTTTGGGTTTTGAGGGCAGGTCCCGGATATAATATTGCTGATTATTTACAGAATCAGGCAGCGTGTAAGTATAATCCCAGGCCCATGCCTGGATATTTCCTGATGAGTCTTTACAAACCCAGGAATCAGCATCTTTATTTGATAATTCAATATTACCCAACTTGTTTAAAAACTGGTAAGCATAAAATACCGGCTTATTAATGCCTTGAATCGTAAGCATTCCAAAGCCTCCATGAAATGGTGTAAAGCGGGGGCCCGGCTCTTCAAAAATATCAGTGAACACCCAGTATGACATAGAATTCGCTGCATCGCCAACTTGTTTCAATTTTTGCAGCACATAGGCGGCTTCGTGATAGCTGTCGTGAATGGGGTCTGCAGGCGTATAGGAGGAACTCCATTCGGTGTAGTGAAGTTCCAGGTTTGGCATTGACGAGCCAGCAATTTGTTTGCGGGATTTAAGTACATCGCCACTAACGCTCATCGGATCTTTGCTCAACACTGTACCAGTGTTGCCATGCTCGTCAAGAAAACCTTGATTCACGCCATAAGAATGGGTGCTGATAAAGTCAATCGGTACATGGTTGTCGCTGCAATATTTAATCATTTCGGGTATCCATGCCGCGCCGGCTGTTGCAGGGCCGCCAACCCGGTAATCGGCATTGACACTCTTGACCGCTTTTGCGGTATAGGAATACAACTTAAAATAATCCTGTTGCGTACCTGTCCAGAAGCCCGGGGAAAGATTGGGCTCGTTCCACACTTCAAAATACCAGGTCTTTACCTCATCGGCACCATACCTGTCGGTAAAATGCTGTACAAGGTGTCGTATTAAATCTTCCCACTTATTGTAATCTTTGGGCGGAGTAACCTTTCCCCGCCACCAGAAAATAGTTTGGCTACCACTGGCCAATGCCGAAGGCATGAATCCCAGTTCCACAAAGGGTTTCATGCCAATGCTATGCAGAAAGTCGAACAACGCATCGACATACATATAATTGTATTCGGGGTTGCCTTTGTTATCTTCTTTGTAAACTCCCATATCATCTGTCAAAAGTCCGTGCATGCGGATGTATTTGAAGCCGCACTGTTTTCTTATATAAGCAAGTTGCTGCTGCCAGTCTGCTCTTAGTCCCTCATTGGCTCTTCCTGCACCCACGCATTCATTAAACATCGTATTGAGTTTTCCTGATGATTTATTGTAGTCAATATTAATCGTTCTTTGAGCTGATAGATTTATGGAAACGGCAACCTGTAGAATCCATAATAACAAAACTGCTTTTTTCATCTGCATTTATATTTTATCATTTTAACTGTTTACTTACTACCAAAGCGACTCTAGGTTGCAACTCTTTCCCCAGTAATTGCTTGGGCGGTTCTTTATATCCATCGTATGATTATTACAAGAATAATTTACAACCACACAAACCCCATTTCACCATTAAACATAACACCGGCCAGAATAATCTTCGGAAATAGGCGTGGCGTAGGAAAATAGGTAAATCAAAATAGAATAATCAATTCAGAATAAATGTATGAGTTAATTCTTATAACCCGTATTGTCCGGACTGTTAATAATCAATTACCTATCGCTTCTATATTAGTAGTATAAATTTGTAGTGAAATTGCCTGGCATTTCTTTTAATTACCTCCTGCCATTATCGCATCGATTGTTTCCTGATCAATCACCTTATTATTTCGCCTGTCTAAAATAGTGCCGGTATCCCAAAAGAATGGCTTAAGGCCATGAGCTAAAGCTTGTTTGGTTACGTAGTTTATCCAATAATCCACTGAAGCATTGTGAGTCGGTAAATCTAATGGAACATTAGCAGTTCCCCCTCGCCTGTAAGCGCCATATTCTCCCATTAGTACCGGAATTCCATGGTCAATAAATTTAGATTTTATGTAATCAAAATATTGAAGTTGGTCACTCTCTTCTCCCCAGGTTGCGTTACGATCTGGCTCTATTGTAGAGTGATGCCCTGCACCCCAGTAATAAAACATTTTGCCCCAGGAAGCGTCTCCGTTTAAAGCGGTAAATTGGTAAGGCGTATAATTGTGATCTTCATACATAATTCTATTGGGTGTGGGGTCAGTCGGGAATGCATTGACGCTTATCAATTGATTATCCCCTTGAATAACCAAAGTTCTATAAGTATTTCTTCCACCCGTTGAACGAACTGCGTTAACAAAAGTTTGGTGGTATGACATCAAAACCGCCATTTGTGTAGGATCACTATTTGTATTTGGTTCGTTGGCACTTGCAAACATCAAATGCTCGTCAAAATCACGCATTTCAGTCGCTATTTGTTCCCAAAATGCTTTTTGTTTTGCGTTTACAGAATCCTTCTTAGCCGTTGTGCAATTTTGTTCGAGCCAGCCACCATCCCAGTGAATATTGAGAAGAACGTACATTCCATTATTTACGCAGTATCCGACCACTTGCTTTACCCTATTGAGCCAATTTGTATCGATGTGTGCAGTTGCAGGATTATCCACGTGGAAATCCCAGGCACAAGGAATACGTATAGCGGTAAACCCATTTTGTTTTACAAATTGTATAAAACTCTCAGTTACGAGAGGATTACCCCAGCCCGTTTCTCCGCCC
>DATCFI010000005.1:0-76022 GCA_036509585.1 Hanamia sp.
TAACAGAAGAAATAATATGGATACCATCTTTCACAAACTAATCGAAAGAATGGTGAAAAATAACCCAAAGAGAATTGGAGACAAAGAATAAAAAACTGGGCGGACTAAACGTATATACCTATAAGAATATTCAAGAATTGCCTGCCTTTGCCAGTAACAGGTTAGTTTACTACATTTTTAAGCATGTCGTTGAAAACGTGATTAGTTTAGCTAATAATCCAATTGCATTCCCAGGCTATCTTTCAGTTGTTTCACCAAAGGATATTCTTCTATGATTCTCAGGTATTGTTGTTTGGTGTTCAGATGTTCTTCTTTCGGCTCATTTTCACTTTCGTTGATCTCTAATTTTAGTTTGTAAATCAGAGATCGGTTATTAAAGTGTGACTGAAGATGTGTAATCAATTCTCCTCTTTCTGCTTCAATAAACCTTTGCTGTAGATTATTGTTGCAAATTATTTCAATACAGTTTTCGTCAACAATCTGGAGCCTGGCTGTTTTAAAATTTGATACAATGGGCTTCTTACTGGTGTTCATCAGTATTTCAATGTAAGAGCCCCATGCGATGTATAGCTCTTCTTCGTTCAGTTCTTTTACTAAATTATTTTTATTTTCGCTCGCTACTTTTTCCCTTATTTTTTCCAAAGATCCTAAACGGGTAAATTTTGTATTCGGCGTTGTGTGTGATACATAAGTATGATCTGTAGGCGCTTTGGGTATTTTTAGAATAGCGATTTTTTCGCTTTCAATCACCAGTTTTGCTTCATTGTTTTTTGAAGTGGAACTGTCATTTTCGGCAGCCACTTTCTTTTTGGGAAGAGTTGCTTTTGAAATATTTTCTGAAGGCAGCTTATTGGATACCGGTGAGAGCGATCTAAAGGAAACAGGTTTTACGCCGTCAACTTGTTTTTTTTTTGACAACTGTCCGTTGTTGTTATCCAGTTCAAGAGCCTGGCCCAGGTAGCAGAGTTTTATAAAAGTAAGTTCTACATGAAGTCGCTTATTCTTTGCAAGACGGTAATTAATCTCAGATTCATTTACAATGTTGAGCGCGCTTAGGATCCATGAATCGTTTATATTCGAAGCGGTTTCCAAATACCTGGATTTAAAGCCTTCTGATACTTCAAGCAGGATGGCTACTTTAGGATCTTTACTTACGAGGATATTTCTCAAAAATTCTGAAAAACCATTCAAAACTTCATCGCCTTCAAATCCTTTTCGGTTGATTTCATCATATAATAAAATCGCATCGCCGGCCTGCTGATTTTGCATGGCATCTATGATTCGGAAATAATAATCTTCATCCAGGATGTTCAGGTGTTCCAGCGTATTGGCATAAGTAAGTTCTCCATTGGTAAAGCTTACAATTTTATCCAAAATACTTAATGAATCTCTGAGGCAGCCTTCACTTTTTTGAGCGATAACGTGCAGCGCAGTTTTGTCGGCTTTTATCTTTTCCTTCTTGCATATCTCCTGTAGATGTTCTACCGTGTCATTGTTAGTGATTCTTTTGAAATCAAAAATTTGGCACCGCGACAAAATGGTAGGGAGTATCTTATGTTTCTCCGTTGTGGCAAGAATAAAAATAGCGAATGGTGGCGGCTCTTCCAGTGTTTTTAGAAATGCATTAAAAGCAGAAGCACTCAGCATGTGTACCTCGTCTACTATATACACTTTGTACTTTCCCGCCTGCGGTGCAAAGCGAACCTGGTCAACGAGTGTGCGGATATCATCCACGGAGTTGTTGCTTGCCGCATCCAGCTCGTGTATATTCAACGAAGTGCCATTGTCGAACGAAACGCAGGAGTTGCAAACGTTGCAAGCTTCCCCCTCGGGCGTACGATTTTCACAATTAATGGTTTTTGCTAGTATTCTGGCACAAGTTGTTTTACCTACGCCACGCGGTCCGCAAAAAAGAAAAGCGTGTGCAAGCTGATTGTTTTTGATCGCATTCTTTAACGTAGTAGTTATGTGAGACTGGCCCACTACAGTACTAAAATTTTGTGGCCGGTATTTGCGCGCTGAAACGATAAATTTATCCATAATGAAAGAAGACAAATTTAAGAAATAATCGCGAAGACTCCCGTTCGTTTAAATGAAAATTGCGATGATTAGTGATTTAAAATCGGGTGCCTTTTAAACTCTTTGGTTCGGTCAAAAAGATATCGGTAAGTTGCCAGCAAACGACTTTGATGTCCACCAATATTTCTAGACATATTGATTATTTTGGGATTAAAATCTCCCTGCCATTGCAGTTCCGTTTCTCTATAATTTGTTTTATGTTGGATTTCTTTAGCTCCTTCGTTAATCATGTAATAATCAATTCCCTGTCCCTGAAATTCAGGAACTACGCCAAACACGATTCCTGTAAACTTATCATTAATTCCTTTTTTCTTTAACCACAAATATCTCAATTTTTCTAGCAATCCAAACTTGCCATGAAAATATTTGAAAATCTGGTTTAATTCAGGAAGGCTAACCCAGAATGCGATAGGTTCATCATTATGATAGACAAACCAAATAAGCCGTTCATCAATAGCTGCCTTCATGCTTTGAAACATTTTTAAGGCCACTTCTTTGTTCATTTGCTTATTCCCTTCATGGCTTGCCCAAGCTTTGTTATATACAATACAAAAATCATTTGCAAATTTCTCCATGTTATTTTTCTTAATGTGTCTAACAGAGAATTCCGGAAGCGCATTATATTTTTTGCTCTGCTCAGTAAATTTTTCGCTGAGGTGTGTATCCACAGCAAGATACCAGCATACCTGGTTAAAAAAGACTTTGAAACCATAGGTTTCAAAAAGAGTTTTATAGTACGGCGGATTATAATTCATTCGATAAATCGGTGGTTTAAATCCTTCTATCACAAGGCCCCACCATGTGTCGCGTTCACCAAAATTAATAGGGCCATCCATGGCTCCCATGCCACGTTCCATCAGCCAATGTTTTGCCACATCAAACAACATGTCTGCCGCTTCCTGGTTATTAATGCATTCAAAAAAGCCAATACCCCCGGTTTTCTGTTGATCTCCTTTATTCTTGTATTTTTTATCCACAAATGCAGCTATTCGCCCGATCAGATTCCCATCTTCATCTTTTAAAAGCCAGCGAGAACATTCTCCAAAGCGGAAAGCTTTATTTTTTTCCGGATCAAAAACATCATTAATATCCTTATCTAAAGGCTGAATAAAATTAGGATCGTCTTTATATAGGAACAGGGGGACTTTTAAGAATTCTTTTGCCGATGCCTTATCTGAAACAGGGAATAGTTGCATTATAAATTAATATTAAAATTGATGAAACCCGCATTCACGAAAATGGGAAAATCAAAAATCCACTTTTTTCCCGGCTTTCCGACAATTTGAATCTAAACAATTTATAAAAAATACGGGTGTCGTTAAAATTTTTGTAATCGGATATGCAGGCATATTTCTTGTGCCAACTTAGTGATTATTCAATTAAAAAACAATTATATTATGACTAACACCAATCAAAAGCGAGTTGCCATTATCACAGAAAATGGCTTCGAAGAATCAGAACTCACAAGCCCTAAAAAGGCGATGGAAAATGCAGGAATGCATGTAGATATTATTTCTTCGAAAGAAAACAAAAAAGTAAAAGCCTGGAATCATGACCATTGGTCCGTTGAGATTCCTGTAAATGTGTCTATTAGCGACGCTAAGGTGGATGACTATGATGCCTTAATGATACCCGGCGGCGTAATGAATCCGGATAAGATGAGGGTGAATAAAGATTTTGTTGATTTTGCGAAAGCTTTTATGGAATCGGGAAAGCCTGTTGCGGCTATCTGTCACGGCCCCCAGTTATTGATAGAAACTGAAATGTTGGATGGGAAAAAGATGACCTCCTATCCGTCCATCCAGACGGACCTTGAAAATGCCGGTGCTAAATGGTATGACAAAGAAGTAGTGGTGGATCATGGATTTGTTACAAGCCGCAGCCCTAAAGACCTCGAAGCATTTAATAAAAAATTGCTGGAAGAAATCAAAAAGGGTGTGCATGAGCACGCTTAAATAGCGTTCCCCTTAAAAATCCTTTAAAAATAAATATCTCTTCACCGAAATGTGAAGAGATATTTTTCTACACTTTATGTTGTTTTTGAGGATAAATTTTCCGATCACAAATAAGAAACATCCTTATTTGTTTGTTTACTGTTAAAAAGATTTTCTTATTCGGTAAGATGATTCTATTGATATTTTTCCATTAGATCATAAAGAATTTTTTTATCAGCCTCATCCAATACATTGCTGCTGTCCTGCATTTCAAAATGACGCTTAAAGGCTACAATGGTCGCTGCAGAATCTTTGATGGAATAGCCAATGATGCGAAGCGCCTGTAAATCGTTAAAATTTGGCGGCACTACAATCATACTTGTATCGCTATACCACAATCCATAACCATTTTGAGAGAGCAATTGCCACGGAAAATTTACGTTCGGATCCTTTTTTCTTGTGGGTGCAATATCTGAATGCCCGATAAAATTTGCAGCTGGAATACGATATTTCGATTTTAGTGTATCCAATAACGTTAGTAAACTATTGATTTGTGCCGCAGGAAAAGGCTCAAAGCCATTATTGTCCAGTTCTATGCCTATGGAAGATGAATTGATATCTTTATCATTTCCCCACGAGCCGTTTCCGGCGTGCCATGCACGGAGGTAATCATTCAACATGTGATGAACAGTACCGTCTTTACAAATAACATAATGAGCGCTTACCTGTGTACGGGGAAGCGTAAAAGTGTGCAAGGTTTGATCGCAACTATTTTGAGCGGTATGATGTATGATTACAAATTCAGGTTTACGTAAGCCAAAGTTGGTAGTGCCAACCCATGTAGCACGACTTCCCTCTAACGGATACTTTTCTATTTCTTTGGCAAATGCCTTTGCCTGCTTTTTATAAACCTTATTGGTAGTTGCGTATTTATTGGAAGTGCAGGAGGCTATTATTAAAAGAAAAATTGAAAGAGAAAAAAATTTGGGCTGCATTTTTATGGTAAAGGTAATTAACCGGAATTAGTGGAACAAAATGGACGAAATTATTTTTTTTAGGAATCGGTGCGTTTAATCGACAGCAGTTAACTACTAATGAAAGCATTTCTTTAGAATAGAAATACCTTCTATTTCTTTGTTTACTATAAAAGAAAAAGCCTGCAGAAAAAATCTGCAGGCTCTCTAAAACTAAAACTTAAAACCATATTCCTGATAATCAGGCGAGCACCGTCAGATTATTAAAACCAACTTCCTGTCCATTTTTCATCTACTTTATTTCCTAATTTTATTTTTCTCCTTGCTGCTTGAGCGCGGTGCTTAAACATGGTGAAAAACATCAATGGAATAAATAAAATGGTGAGCGGCGGAATGCCTAACAATGAAATCCATTTACCACCAAACTGCCTGCGCATTGGTCGTTTCAGCCTTTCGGCTATCAGATACATGCTTGGCACCATGATCAACGTCATAAAGAAGGCAAATGCCAAACCAAAGATAATCGTCCATGCAAGTGGCTTCCAGAAAACCGCGCTATCGCCACCGAAGAAAATATGAGGATTCAGTTCGGAGAACATCGTTACAAAATTTATATTGAAACCAATTGCAAGAGGGATCAGTGCGAATATTGCTGCAAGCGCCGTGAGCAATACCGGGATGATCCTGATCTTTCCGGCTTGAATTACCGCTTCCCTCGTTTTCATTCCCCGAGATCTTAATTCGTCTGCAAAATCGATTACCAATATAGCATTCTTAACCACAATTCCCGCCAGGCCTACAATTCCGATACCAGTCATTACAACGGATATGGTCATTCCGGTAATGGAGAACCCAAGAATAACCCCGATAACACTGAACAATATCTCAGTTAAAATAATAATTGATTTACTTATCGAATTAAACTGCAATACCAATATAAGCAAAATACCCATCAACGCATACACTAATGCCTTTGCCAAAAAGGCGCCGGTTTCTGCTTGTTGCTCGCCTTCTCCCGTTTGCCTGATCGTAACGCCGGGGCCTTTTTTATTAAAATTCTGAATACCTTCTGCTATCTTCTGGTTCACTGCTGTAGGCGTATAACCCGAGAGCACATTTGAAAATAAGGTGATTACCCGCTTTACATTCTTCCTTTTGATACTTCCGTAGGTGCTTGTAAAATCTACAGTTACCAGCGAACTGATAGGGATGGATTTTACCTGACCACCGCTGGCCATATCCCTAAAAACAATATTCATGTTCAGCAAATCTGAAAGGCTTTTCCTTTGCATTTCATTATTGCGTAATTGAATTTTATATTCATCTTCACCGTCTTTTATTTTAGAAACTTCCAACCCAAATAAGGCAGTCCTTATCTGCTGGCCTATTTGCGCGGTTGATACCCCTTCAATCAGGGCGCGTTGTCGATTGATGGATAATGTTATTTCCGGATTAGTAAGGTCCACATCCTTTTTTAAATCCTCTATGCCTGGTATTTGCATACTATCTAAGTAATTTTTGAGCGCGGTAGCAGTTGAAGTCAGTTGGTCAAAATTTTCACAGGCTACTTCTATGTTAATTGGAGGATCTGTCGGAGGCCCGCTTTGCTCCTGGTCTACCGAAATTTCTGCACCAGGGAATCCCTTGGTAATAGCTCTTATCGAATCTAAATACGGAGCGGAAGAAACGCCATGCCTTTTTTCAAATTCAACAAATGAAACCTGGATTCTTCCTAAATTGGGATGAGTAGTTCTGTCGCCACTATTAGGGTCAGCGGCACCCACAGCCACGTTTGAGATCACACTTTCTACAATTGGATTCGGCTTTTTGGAAGGACCATTCAAAACATCCGTTACTCTATCTTGAATGACATTGGTTATCGAATCGGTATAATCCACGCTGGTTCCTACCGGCAGTTTAAGATATACATAGATGAAATTCGGATCTCCTTTTGGGAAAAACTCCACCTGCATGTTTCTCAAATAGAAAAATATACCAGAAGCGATCAACAATAGAAAAGTGCCGACTAATAACCATACAGGGCGCCACTTGGCCACGGCCCATCTCAGCAGTTTTTCATAATTAACCATGATGGCGGGTAACACCTTATTTTGGAATCCATGTATCCAACTGTCGAATAAATAGGTATTCAACACAACAATTATTGAAAATAATATCAATAGATTTCCAACGAACGGAACTCCAAGAATATCGAATAAAATACCTCCGCATAATGTAATTAGAAATGCCTTGCTTTTAAAGACAGCCGTTTTTTTCTTTACCGCATCATTTTCAGGGTGATTCATAAAATCAACTGCGAAAACCGGGTTCATCAAGAAGGCAACAATCAGTGAAGCAGACAATGTAAAGATGAGCATGGTGGGCAGGTATATCATAAACTTCCCGATAAGACCAGGCCAGAAAAGAAGTGGGAAAAATGGAGCTAATGTAGTGACCGTACCTGAAAATACAGGTACAAAAATTTCGCCTGCTGCCATCTTCGCGGCTTCCGTTGCCGAGACTTTTCCCTTGTTTTCCATGAAGATACGATGGGTATTTTCTATCACCACGATGGCATCATCTACTATAATACCCAAGCCAAAAAGCAGCGCAAAAAGCACAATAAAATTCAGCGTAACATTTCCGCCAACGATAACGTCAGCCGCCGGAAGAAATAGAAAGGCCACAAACATACTTAGTGGCACAGAGAGCGCTACAAAGAATGCGTTGGTAACGCCCATGAAAAACATAAGAATCAGAAGAACCAGGATGAATCCGATAACGATTGAATTAACTAGGTCATTAAAAGACGTACGGGTAGACACGCTTTGATCGCCCGTAATAACGACATGTAAATTGGAAGGCAAAATATTACCTTTCATTTCTTCTACAGACTTTTTTACGTCATCGGAAGTCTGTATTAAATTTTCGCCTGATCTTTTAATTATGTTCAGCGTAACAACATTTTTACCATTAAGACGGGCATAGCTTTCACTGGTCTTTACCGTGTCTTTTACATTGGCAATATCCTTAAGGTAAATCGGCGCACCGGAGGTATTTCTGATAATTATTTGATCAATATCATAAGCTGTTTTAAACTGTCCTCTTATCTGTAAAGTACGCTTCATATTTCCCACATCCAAAAGACCACCGGAAATGTCCAAGTTTTCATTCTTCACAGCAGTAGCGATATCAGTAAATGTTATACCGGCGGCTTGCATTTTATAATTATCCACGTTGATCTGGAATTCCCTTTCTGGTGCTCCTACAATATCTACCCTGGTGATTTCGGGGAGTTCTTCCAATTGATCTTTGGCATCATCGGCAAATTTTTTCAAACTCATCAAATCATAATCGCCACTTATGTTTACAAACATGATGGGGAGCTCACTTAAACTCACTTCCTGTACATCGGGATCCTGGGTAAGATCAGTGGGTAAATCTTTTTTTGCTTTATCTACCGCGTCTTTTGTTTTTTGTAACGCCACTTCAGTCTTTACATCCGTTTCAAACTCTACAGTAATAGCCGAATAATCCTGGATAGAAGAACTGGTGATTTTATTAATCTTAGCGTCTGTAATACCTTTTAACTGCTTTTCTATTGGCTTGGTTACTAAGTTTTCAATGTCCTTCGGCGAATTACCCGCGTAGATGGTTTGTATGTAAATCGTTGGGATTACAATGTCCGGGAACTTTTCTTTGGGCAACGTAACAAACTGGAATATCCCTATTATAGAAACCAAAATGATGAGGAGATAAACCGGGGTTCTATTCTTTATTGCCCAGCTTGTTGGTTTAAACTCCTTATATTTTTCACTAAAATTTTCCTTGAAATTCATATAGAATAATATTGCGCTTTTTCCTAAGCATTATTAATTTGTCGTACTATTTATTCGTTGTGGTAATAGGCTGTCCATCAAATAGACCCTGGTAACCATCTGTGATTAGTTGCACGCCTGTTTGCAGTCCTTGTTTTATTTCAATACTATCGCCAGACAATTGGCCTGGAACTACGGTTACTTTTTTTGCAATCATTTTGTTACCATTCTTTTCTCCGACCAGCACAAACTTTCCATCTTGTCCTGTCTGTAAAGTATTTACGGGAATTGCAATTGAGTTTGGCGCATTATAATCCATTATGCTTACCAACGCAATTTCATTTGGACGAAGTTGTATTCCTTTTGGAACTTTTATTTGTGCAACAAACCCGCGCGTTGTTGTTCCGATAGTTTGGCTCAAAAATGAAATTTCGCTGTCGAATGATTTATTAACGTCAGGGAAATTGACTACTACTTTAGTTCCTTTGCTTACCTGTCCTGCATAATTTTCAGGGATAGTGACCGAAATTTTGAGATCAGACTCGTTTACAATTCTTATGTAACCTCCTGTCAATGGGTTGCCATTGAATGCTTCTCCTATGTGAGTCGTAATGTCATCAACGGTGCCATTTACATTGCTGTAAACATTGCTTTGATTTGCTTGCTCCTGCGCGGTATTCACCTGTGCGTGCACTGCCTTTATTTGATTCTGTAACGTTTCTACCTGGGTTTTATCCTGCAATAATTGCACTTCTGTTCCTATCTGCTGGTCCCAAAGATTTTTTTGTCTTTGATATACCGATTTCGCCAGGTTAAGCTGGGCGTTTAGACCTCCCAATTGTTCTTTGATAGCCGTCACATTTTGCTGAGCAACTGCATCATCCATTTTCAGTATCAGCTGTCCCTTGCGTATTTTATCACCTTGCTTTACGTAAATAGCCTTCACAACGCCAGGCTGCCCGGTTGGTGTTATATAAGAAACATTTTTATCATCTACACTTCCCTGTAATGTGAGGTAATGTTTAAAATCCACTGTATTCACCGGAGAGAAGGATACTAACTTAGGCTTCACATCTGAAGCGCTAGTATCAATCTTTGCGATATCTTTTTCAAGAACAGTTATATTGCTGTTCAGCTTATCTTGTTGAGCTTTTAATTTTTCCAGTTGGGCTTTTTTATCGGCCAGCGTATCTCCTTTACCGGTATTTCCACATGAGGAAATAAATGATAACAAGAGGATGACCATACTGATCGTTAATAATTTTTTCATTGTTTTAATTGTTATTTGGTACGTTGATTATTTTTATTTTATTATAATTTTCCTGCAGCCGTTAGGTAATCTATTTTAGCAATAATGGCATCATATAATGAGCTATAATAATTGTTTTGAGACATAACAAGATCGGACTGCGCAGTAGAAATTTCCTGATTGCTTCCAACTCCCTGTTCATATTTTAGTTTGGTAGAATTATAAACACTCTTTGCCAGGCCCACATTTTTTTTCTGCGAGTCCATTGTTGTTAAAGCCGTTTTCATATTAAGCCTGGATTGCGCTACATCATTATCAATAGAAGATTTTAGTTGATCCAATTGATTGTTATATTTCATTAAATTGAGCCTGGCAGTCTCGATATTTGAGTTGCGGGTACCACCATCAAAAATGGGAACTGATAAACGTAGACCTATGTATGATGAAGCGAAATAAGGTCCTTTCACAAAATCTAAACTGTTACCGAATGCATTTTGACTGTAATTTCCCACCAGGGAAAGCGAAGGCAATTTACTCAACTGGTATCTTTTCACGTTATACTTTCCGAGTTCAATAGAACTTTCTAATACTTGATATTCTTTTCTGTCTTCATAATTATAATTGCCATCAAGAATATTGGATTTTATTTCTTCGTCTGATAACGTATCGGTAAGAATAATCTCATCGTGTTGGGGAATATTCATTAAGAATTTCAGTCCCTCTTTTCCTGCGTCAATTTGATTTTGAGATTGTAATTTTTGAGTTTCCAAATTGCTCAATTGCACCTGCACCTTATCTACGTCTAATTTTTCAGCAAACCCATTCTTATAAATTTCTTTGGTATCATGAAGTAGTTTTTCATAAGTTGCAATGTTGGCATCTAATGTTCCGATTTGTCTTTTTGCTACTACAAGCTGGTAATAGACCTTATAAACATTCGTTTTTATTTGTTCCTTAGTGACATCTGCAGTCAATTCTGCATTTTTCATAGCAGTTTTTCTTGCCTGCAGGCCTACAAAAACCTGTCCATCAAATAAAATTTGATTAAGATCTATACCTCCAGCCATTGCATAATGAGAACCGAACTGAGCATAAAGAAGTCCACCAGATGGTGGCACTGTAATAGGATTTCCATCTCCATCTTTTACCTTTTCTTTTGCAAGAACTCCATAAACTGCGGGGGAAATAAAATCGCCTAAAGCCACAACAGAAACATTGGGATTATAAGTGAGGCTAGCACTTGCAGAGAGATGTGGCAATGCTTCTGCCGTATAACCTTTATTGGTTTGTTCCTGGATTTTAATATCCAGTAGAGCATTTTTTACCTGGACTGCATTTTTCATTGCATAATCCACAGCTTCTTTGGCGGTAAACCTGTACACACTATCACTGCTTGCCTGCTGTGCGTTTGCATGAACACAGTAGCTAAAGAACCAAATGCTTAAAATCATCTTAATAAATCGCCTTGTTTTCATTGTTCTACAGATTTGTTTTATTTTTTTATTTTTAAACTTTCGCTTTTATATTTTAATATCAATTTATAGCCCTTCATGCTTGCTATTCCGAATAGAAAATATTCAATCAACTGCTCATGCAGGGTTACCTGCGGGAATTTTGAACGGGGAAACAATTCTTCGTCAAACGGTAGCATCATTGTTTCCAGGCGCACCTTTGCAGCTATCTCCGGGTCAACATCGCTCCGGTAAAGTTCTTCCCTGGTTCCTCTTTCAATGTTCTCCTTTACCATTCGGAAAAGAAAATCGTACTTGAACTTTTTAAATTTTTCGAAGGTGCCTGGATGATTTCGCTGGATGTCGTACAACAAGGATGGATGCATGCTGTTAAATATTTCCTGAATCATTTCCATCGCCATAAAAATTTCATGAATCGCGTTTTCCGATCTTTTATGATAATCCTCGCAACACTGTCTGTTATGCGCCAGCAGATCCATGATCACCTGGTCTACCAATTCATTTTTGTCTGAAAAACAATGATAAATTGTTTTTTTTGATACGCCCATTTGCGAAGCGATCTCATCCATCGTTACCGATTTTACTCCGTAACGCCGATAAAGCTCATCGGCCTTGTGTTTTATTCTATCTTTTAATTCCATTTCGGCGGCAAAACTAAGGAAACTTTTTTCGTTACCAAAGTTTCCTGTAAAATATTTTTTTAAATTGTCTAATTTCAAGTATAAATGGCCGATCGCTATCTTTGAACACTTAACTATTTTAAATAATGAAAAAAACAAAAACCTATCAGAGAACAATTCAATATTTTTTGCAGGGCCTGTTGATTCTTGGTCCCGTTTCTATTACCCTCTATTTTATTTACATTGTTTTTGATAAAATTGATGGTATTCTTCGACCGGCGATCAATATTCCTGGCCTGGGGTTTATTATTATTATCGGTTTTATCATTCTTGTAGGTTATGTAAGTTCTTTTTTTGTGATGGAAAGAATGCTTTCGGTACTAGACCGGTTTTTAGAAAAAGCGCCAGGGGTTAAACTTCTATATTCATTTATTAAAGATTTTTTTGAGGCATTTGCAGGTAATAAAAAAAAATTCACCCATAATGTACTTGCCTGTGTGGACGATACTGATGTATGGCGCGTAGGATTTATAACACAGGAAGACATGAGTAGTTTTGGTATGGAAAATTATGTTGCCGTGTATTTACCCATGTCATATTCGGTTGCAGGAAACGTGTATATTGTTCCCAGGGAAAGAATAAAGCAAATGCCTCACATCAGTGCCACGCAATCCATGAAATTTGCGGTCAGCGGCGGTGTAACGCAAACGCTTACAGACGGATTTGATGACGCATTGGCCGAGGCGGCTATGCATTAAAACATAACTCATTTGAAAAAATTTCTTTTTTTTCTTTTAATTATTTCTATCAGCTATAGTGCCTTCTGTTGGGGATTTTATGCGCATAAAACAATAAACCAATACGCTGTTTTTTTGTTGCCGCCACAGATGGTAAAGTTTTACAAACCTAATATTGATTTTATTACCGAACACGCGGTGGATCCGGACAAAAGGAGGTATGCAATTGCTGGGGAAGGCGCCAGGCATTACATTGATTTAGATCATTATGGCGATTATCCATATAATGACTTGCCGCGCAAATGGAACGACGCGATTGAAAGATTCCAAAGGGATACTTTGGAACGGCACGGCATTGTTCCCTGGCACATCCAGGTAATGCTGGCGAGGCTCACCAATGCATTTAAAGAAAAGAATTATTCTTCCATTTTAAAAAATAGTGCGGAAATAGGGCATTATATCGCAGACGCGCATGTTCCTTTGCACGCAAGTGAAAACTATAATGGACAATTGACCGGTCAAAAAGGAATACATGGTTTTTGGGAAAGCAGGATACCGGAATTGCTGGCTGAGAAAAAATTTGATTTCTTTATTGGTAAAGCACAATATCTTAAGGATCCGGCGGCCTTTATTTGGGATAGGGTTTTAGAAAGCGCTAAAGCTGCTGATTCGGTACTAAAATTTGAGAAACAATTATCCGATCAATTTCGCGGAGATAAAAAATACGCCTTTGAAACCAGGAATAATAAACGCGCGCTGCAATATTCTTCCGAATATACCATTGCTTATGATAATATGCTGAATGGCATGGTAGAAAGAAGAATGAGGCAATCTATTTTTGCAGTCGCCTCGTTTTGGTTTACGGCTTGGGTAAATGCGGGTCAGCCAGATTTGTCATCAATAGCCAGTCAGTCTTTTTCAGAAAAAGATCTAAAGGAATTTGAGAAACTAAATGAGGATTGGAAAAAGGGAAACGAGGCGATAGGGAGAGAGCATGATTGAGAAATGAAGAATAAGGAATAGGAATAAAGAAAGGAAAATATATTTAATATTCAATAATCAATTTTCAATGATCAAGTGAACGGAGAAGTAATCAGATAGTAAACAAACAATTATTTGATATTTCTATTTATTATTCACAGCCCTGAAAGAACGATATATGTTAACACTGGGAGACGCCCGATGAAATAAGAAAGCAGTAAAAACGAAAATAATCAGGGATTTTATTTCTAATTTAATTTGCAAATATTTACTGGTTTAAGGTATTACAGTAAAGCAACAAATAATAAAGATTTCTATTTAGATCAAAAAATCTCAGAAACCAATAACTTTGCGGCCTTAAAAATTAATTATAATTTCTGCTTCTGACATTCGTCAAAGTTGGATGCAGAAACAACAAACATTACAATGATTCACAATTTCAACGCAGGCCCTTCTGTACTTCCGCAAAGTGTATTACAGGAAGCTTCTAAGGCAATTATCAATTTTAATAACAGTGGTTTATCTATTCTTGAAATAGGCCATCGTACACCACTTTTTGAAGCCGTAATGGACGAAGCGATTTCGTTGGTAAAAGAGTTAATGCAACTGGATAATGACCATGAAGTGTTGTTTTTGCATGGTGGCGCTACTACCCAGTTTATGCAGATTCCGATGAATTTATTAGATGATAAAGAAACTGCCGCCTATGCCGATACAGGCGTGTGGGGCACCAAAGCTATTAAAGAAGCGAGGCTTTTTGGAAATGTAGAGGTGGTATGTAGCTCTAAGGAAAGCAATTATAATTTTATTCCAAAAGATTTTGCAGTACCCAACGCGGCAAGTTATTTCCATATTACAACTAATAACACCATATACGGTACACAATGGCAGGAAATTCCGAAAGTAAGCATGCCTGTAATTGCCGATATGTCCAGTGACATATTAAGCCGGAAATTAGATTTTAATTCATTCGGTTTGATCTTCGCGGGTGCGCAAAAAAACATGGGAGCAGCTGGCGCCACATTAGTAGTAGTAAACAAACAGATATTGGGAAAATTGAAACGGAAGATTCCGGCAATTATGGATTACCAGAATCATATCAAGGCGGGTAGTATGCTTAATACACCGCCTGTTTTTGCGGTTTACGCCTCTATGCTTACGCTTCGCTGGCTCAAAGAAGTAGGCGGTGTGGAAGTCATAGAAAAAATCAATAATAAAAAAGCTGATTTGCTTTATAACACGATCGATAACAGTAATTTATTTAAGCCAACTGCCGCAAAAGAAGACCGTAGTAAAATGAATGTTTGTTTTGTAATGGAGGATGCTGAAAATGAAAAAGCATTTCTTGAATTTGCAAAGCAAAATAATATTTATGGAATCAAAGGCCACCGTTCGGTAGGTGGTTTCAGGGCCTCTATGTATAATGCTTTGCCGTTAAGCAGTGTAGAATATTTGGTTGAGAAGATGGTGGAATTTGAAAAAAAGAATTAAGGCGTGCATACTTGGTTAGCAGCCGTCTGTTAGCGTGATGCGTTCTTAAAAGACTGCATTATTCTTTGATTGAATTATATTTGCACCCCTTAAGAAATTTTATTGCCTTTCAAGGCTAAAAATTTAAAAACATGATAACAATTTCTCCTTTTAAAGCACTGAGGCCGGAGCCACAATATGCTAAACAAGTAGCCTCAAGGCCTTATGATGTATTGAATAGCAAAGAAGCCAAAGTGGAGGCTGAAGGCAATCCATATTCCTTTTTACACATTACCAAAAGCGAAATTGATTTGCCCGCTGGTATTGACATTCATAGTCAACAGGTTTATGAAAAAGCCAAAGATAATCTGGATGCATTTATAAGTCGCGCGATTCTTTTTAACGAAAGTAAGCCATGTTATTATATTTATCAGTTGACGATGGATGGAAGAACGCAGACAGGCTTAGTATGCTGTAGTTCCGTAAGAGATTATGAACAAGGCCTTATAAAGAAACATGAATTAACAAGACCGGAAAAAGAGCAGGACCGTATAAATCATATCAAAACGACGCGTGCACAAACCGGAAATGTTTTTCTTGCTTTTCGGGATATTGAAGAGTTGAATAAAATATTAGAGAAATGGGAAGCTGATAAGAGCCCTGTAAATAATTTTACTGCAGATGACGGCATACAACACACTGTTTGGGTGGTGAACGATGAAAAGGTGATCGACAGAATAACAGAAATTTTTAAATCTGAGGTGGATTTTACCTATATCGCCGATGGTCATCATCGCGTAGCTTCTGCGGCGAAAGTAAAATACCTTTTACCTGACAATGAAGAATCGGGCCATTTTCTCTCTACGCTGTTTCCTGCATCAGAATTAAAGATAATGGATTATAACAGGGTTGTAAAAGATCTGAATGGTTTATCAGAAAATGAATTTTTAGAAAAACTAAACCGGGATTTTTCAGTTACCAAAGTTTCAACGGCCTACCTGCCTGATGAGGCATATTCGTTTGGAATGTACCTGAATGGACAATGGTACCGGCTTGCCGCGTTAGAGGGAACTTTTTCTACCGATCCGGTGGGCATATTAGATGTTTCTATTTTACAGGAAAATGTATTGGAACCGATACTGGGAATAAAAGATCAACGAACCGATACGAGGATCGATTTTATCGGCGGTATCAGGGGGATGAACGAACTGGAAGAAAAAGTAAACAGTAAAGATTGGGTGGTAGCTTTCAGTATATATCCTGTCACTATTCAGCAACTATTTGATATTGCCGATAGTAACAATATCATGCCTCCTAAAAGCACATGGTTTGAGCCAAAGTTGAGAGACGGGCTTCTTACACACTTAATCTCCGAATAAATAAGAATTTTAATTTTTATTTGTTTACTGCGGAAAAGGTTTTGTGTAAATTCTGAAAACACATTTACCAGTCTATAGCTATAAATTACCAACATAGCAAGAAACCATGCAGAAATGCAATCTAACTAGCGTAAAAGTAGTTTTTAATTAACGGAATTTAAATTCGTAAACTTATATCCGATGCCTCTGATTGAGTGGAAGTATTTAGGGTGTCGGCTATCGTCTTCGAAATATTTGCGGAAGTTTAAAATAAAATTATCGACCGTGCGGGTGGTAGGATAAACATTGTATCCCCAAACGGATTGTAAAATCTTTTCTCTTGTCACTACTTCATTTTTATTTTCTATCAATAATTTTAAAAGCATCGCTTCCTTTTTGGTAAGATCAACTTTTCCGCCTGTTTTTGTGGTACTTTCCAAAGATTTAAAATTGATGATATTGGTGCCAAAGCTATATTCGTCCGCAACGGGTTCCTTAGCAGAAATCTTTTTACTTTTATTAATTAAGATGCTTACTCTTATCAGTAATTCTTCGAGGCTGAATGGCTTGGAAACGTAATCGTCTGCTCCTTTTTTGAGGCCTAATATTCTGTCTGCACTTTGATCCTTGGCACTCAACATTAGAATCGGTATTTCTGTATTGCTCAGTCGAATGTTTTCACATACTGTGATACCATCTATTTCAGGAAGCATTACATCTAGAATAATAAGATCGAAATATTCATTCCGGACGGCGTTGAGGGCTTCTTCGCCATTGTAAGCGGAAGACACATTGTATCCTTCCAGTTCAAAATTCAGTTTTAAAGTATTCTGTAAGTTTTCTTCATCTTCTACCAAAAGGATAGAGCGTTTTTTCTGTTGCATAGATGGGGAATTATTAGTTTTAAGATTTTGACGATTTAAATTCAATTTCAAAAACAGATCCGCGAGGATAATTATCTTTTACATGAATCGCTCCTTGATGTTGCTTTACAATTTCCTTTGTAAGATAAAGCCCGAGTCCTGTCCCCTTAGCCCGTGTATTCGCACCTCGAAAATATTTATCGAAAATTTTTCCTTTTTCAGCAGCATTAATTCCCTGCCCTTCATCAATTACCTGTAAAAATATCTTCCCCCTGTTTTGAAATACTTTTATCAAAACTACATTGTCTTTTGCTGAATATTTAAGAGCATTATCTAAAAGATTGTTAATCACCAATTGTAATAAAAGCTTATCGCTGGTAATCATGTTCTCGTCTTCAACGTTGACGTCGATAGTTCTGGTCGGAAATCTGGTCGTGAAATCTTCGACGGAATCATTTACAAGAATGCCAAGGTCAAATCTCTCACTAGTCAAAGTGTACCCCCCAGAATCTATTTGGCTTGTTAAGAGCATATTATTGCACAAAGTGTTAAGGCGGTTGGCTTCCTGTATGGTACTGCGTATCAACTGGTTTTTCTGATCCTCGTTGAGTTTTCTCATTTGCATGGTTTCAAGGTTCAGCCTTGTAACGGCTATAGGCGTCTTTAGCTCGTGGGTGATGGCCATCATAAAATTTGCCAATTGCTGTGACTGTCTCAATTGCCTTCTTATCAGTCTGAAAACAAGAGTAGCCCCTGCCAAAATCAATAAGAGGATAGTAGCGCTCTCTGCTGCGTATTGCGCTATTTTTCGGTCTTTAAGAGATTCTATTTCTCTTTCTTTTTGCGCACGCTGGGGATCATTTGCGCTAACAGATTGCATCCTGAAATCGTATATTTTTTTTGTCTGATTATTAAGGGAAAGGTACCAGAACATAAGTGCGGCTAGTATGTAGGCGAGCATCACCCAATAAAAAATGTAAATTAATCTTAGAGGCTGCGCCTGAAGTCTATTTTTGAAGGTTTGATAAGCCATAAATCCGGGATTTGAAATTTTTTAGCAAACCGGCCCGAGCATACAAGAGTTATTCAACCTTACATTTTCACTTTCTCTACTCGAACACCTATATTCAAAATATATTTCAGAGGGTTTTCGCGCATGATCTGCGCAATAGAAAAGGTATAATCGCCAGGTTTTTTAAAAGACAAGGGGCCTGCTGAAATATTTTTTCTTACTTCGTAAATGTCGTCCATTCCTGTTCCGCTCCATCCTCTGGAATTATTAGCTAATGGAATATTTATGTTCTGGTAATGCATCGAATCGCTCGGTGAGTCCGAACCAATCTTTAGCCAGATATTATTATAGTTGTACAGATCGGTATGTCGCAAAACGATGTAAACATTATACATCGAAGTAGTATCGTCAATATGAAAGGTAAATTTTGGTACGTTAGAGTAATACCATGTTTGAGCTGGTATGGCCGCTTGCTTTTCAAAAAGGTTGATCTTGATACAAGAAGTTATACTTATTGATATAAAAAGAATAAAGAGCGTTTTTTTCAATCGAATTTTTTTTTGTAAAATTAATTTGTTTTCATCAACATAAAAAGAAGCTACAAAATATTAAAGGTTTGTTCCTTTATTTTTTCCAGTTCATCTTTCATCAACACCACACACTTTTGGATACCCGCGTCATAAGCCTTTGATCCGGTGGTATTAATTTCACGACCAATTTCCTGGACTACAAAAGAAAGTTTTTTACCTTTTGCTCCTTCGTCATCCGCGATAATGGATAAAAGATATTCGCAATGATTTTTTAGTCTTACCTGCTCTTCTCTGATGTCAATTTTTTCAATATAATAAATCAGTTCCTGTTCCAGCCGGTTAGTGTCATAGTTTTCCTTTCCAACGTTTTCTTCCAACATTTTTACCAGTTCATTCTTCATGTTTTTTCTTCGCTCTGGTTCCAGTTTTAAAATATGCGCTTCCTGTTCATTAATATTTTTTATGCGGAGCAACAATTCTTTTTCTAATGATTTTCCTTCTTCTATCCTATGCTGAATCAATTCCTTCAAAGCCGTTTCAATTACACTTTTTAAATCGTTCCAATGGTCCTCGTTCAGTACTTCATTGCTGGGTGAAACGACTTCGGGTAATCTCAATAGTGCAGCCAATACCGAATTAGTATCAACCGATAACTCCTGCGATAGTGATTCTATTTGCAGGTAATAAGATTTGATCAGATCGGTGTTGATGACGACAGGCTTTGTGGCGCCGTTTTGTTTGATCACGATCAGGCATTCAACCGTACCGCGAAGCAACGATTCCTGTATTAGATTTCTTATGTCAAATTCGTAAGGCTTTATCAGGGCCGGTATTTTTAAATTGATGTCAAGCTGCTTGCCGTTAAGTGATTTTATTTCTACCAAATAAGTTTTATCACCGATCGTTTGTTCGGCTCTTCCGAAGCCTGTCATTGATTGTACCATCTTTAATTTATCTTTTTTGAATTTTGAGCAAGTTATACAATTCCTGCTGTGATATGGATTTCATTTCTCCTGGTTGTAATTGCGCTAATGTAACACTTTCTATTCGTGTTCTTATTAATCTTAATGTGGGGTACCCTACCTTTGCGGTCATCTTTCTTACCTGCCTGTTTTTGCCTTCTGTTAAAATTATTTTGATCCAGCTATCGGGGATGTTTTTTCTAAATCTAACTGGTGGTATTCTTTGATGTATCAAAGGTGGCGAAGGAAATTTTTCTGCTTGGCATTTTTTTGTTTGAAACATTTTACCATCGATATTTATAGCAACGCCATTTTTTAATTTGTCAATTGCCTCTTGCGAAACGAGTCCGTCTGCCTGAACCCAATATTCTCTTTCATGTCCGTTTGCTGGATTCAGTAAAAGATGATTTAGTTTTTTATCGTTAGTGAGTATGAGCAATCCTTCACTGTCATAGTCCAAACGCCCTACCGGATAAACGTTTCGGGGCACATCAAAAAAATCTTTGAGTGATTTCTTATCAGCTTCAGATGTAAACTGACAAAGCACGTGAAAAGGTTTATACGCGATAAAGTAGTTGTTCAAGAGAGGTTATTTTACTCCAATGTAAAAATTATTTTGAAACGGACGATTCACAAAAAAATAAAAAAGCCCGTCGAAAAATGCACGGGCTTTATTATATGGATGGGTTAGTAAGTACAGGAAAATAAATTTCCTTACACAATATTAAAAATAATTTTTCCTAACTAAAAAAATATTTATGATTTTTTTATCAACATTTTTAAAAGAGTTGTGGATAAGGTGGATGAAATTCATGTTTGAAAATTTTCTTTTCTTTATTTTTTTCGACTCGTGAGGACTATTTTCTATTTTTAATAATTTTCCGAATGTGCTCAAATTTAATGTGGCGTTGTGTTTCAGCAAATCTATTTATTTTCTCTTTTCGCCAATCTTATATATTATATTCTTTTCTTTCACTTTTTATAAATGCTTTTTTCATTTTTTTATTGTCTGTTATTTATTTTTTTAGATAAATATTTTTTGAAAGGATTGTTTAAAAACAAATGATTTGTATAAGAAAGCAACCTTTACCTTTGATGCTTAATGTTTTTATATGCAGTTTCCTTCGCCCGTTTCAGCCCAATGGATTGCTGATTTTATCAATGCAAAAATTTTCGGGAATGTAAATTCTTTTGCTACCGGCATCAATGAAATTCATAAAGTAAAAAAGGGAGACTTGGTTTTTGTTGACCATCCTAAATATTATGACACCTGCTTAAACAGCGCGGCCACATTCATTATTATCAATGCCGAAAAAGAAGTGCCGCCCGGAAAAACTTTATTTATTACTGAGGAACCCTTTGAAGCTTATTTGAAAATTGTAAATCATTTTAAACCTTTTATTCCTTCCAATAAAATGATAAGCGATACTGCCCATATTGGAAAAGACGCTGTGATTATGCCTAATGTTTTTCTGGGAAATAATGTGAGCATAGGAAGTAATTGTGTTATCCATCCCAACGTAAGTGTCTATGACGATACCATTATTGGCGACAATGTGGTGATACACTCCGGAACTGTAATAGGAGGCGACGCTTTTTATTATAATACAAAAAAGAACCGACAAAACTGGTATAAGAAAATGCAAAGCTGCGGTAACGTAATAATTAAAAACGATGTGGAAATAGGTGCTAACTGTACCATCGATAGAGGCGTGAGCGATTCAACAATTATTGGCAGCGGCACCAAATTGGATAATCTCATTCAGATAGGGCACGATGTAGTAATAGGAAAAAATTGTTTGATCGCGTCGCAGGTAGGTATTGCAGGGGGAACTGTCTTAGGTGACGGAGTTACATTGTGGGGGCAGGTAGGCGTAAATAAAACTCTTACAATTGGTGATAACGCGGTGGTTATGGCACAAGGAGGCGTTCCCTCAGACCTGCCAGGCAATAAATCTTATTGGGGGTCACCTGTACAGGAATCTTATAGTAAAAAAAGGGAATTGGTTTTTCTAAAAAGACTTCCCGAGATTTGGGAAAAAGTTAAAAACATTCAGAATGTATGATGTCCGATTTCGAGATGTCTGATATAAGAACATATGATTCGTTTTGATAACAAGGCGCTCAATTTGGGATATTCAAACATCAGACATTACTGCGTGGTACATCTTCGAATCTTACATCAAACTTCTTTACTTCAAACATCTTCTCACTCCGGTTCATAGTCATAAGGAAGCATATCTCCCATCTTTTTAAATCCCAGGTAGCCATTAGTGATCAGATCCTCCTGGTCATAAAAGAATCCATTTTGTTCGATATAAAAAGTTTCGTCTTTTGGGAAAATGAGGGTGGATAATTGAAAGTTTTTGTTAACCGTAGAGTCCATATCAAGGTAGATTTTTTCAGGTGTAGCATCTGTGTAGATCACCGCTACCTCCTGCTGATTAGGACGGAATGCCACTACGTTGGTACTGTCATCGATTTGATAATTTATCGCACCATAAAGATCTTCAAGCGGAATAGGGTAGTCTTGTCCATTATTCTTCACGATGAACTGAAGTTGAAAACCCTCGTCCTCTAATGTCTGTGAATAAAGGCTTCGCATAAATTGCAACATAGAACCTTTATAAGCAGAAGCCCTGTTTTTATCCCATACTTTCTGTTGCGCAGAATCGCCCTGCATTTTTTCAAATAGCGGATAGCCGATAAACAAATTGGTATGTGTGTGATAATAGTTAGTGAACGAATCAATTGCAAATTTCAGGGTATATCCCAGGGCAAAATTGTCAACGATCAGCGGCTCCTTTGCAAGCACTTTCAATTTGTCGTTTTTCTTGCTAAAATAAAAATGAAGTACTTCCGGATTTTTGATCACACATTGTTTTGCAAATTTTGTTTGCCCTATAAAATTATCTGTAAAGAAAGATCCATATTTTTCCCATCGATTTTTTACTTCAGGGTTGATTACAATAGTAACAGCTTCCAAAGATTTTTGGTCAGGATTTAATTCTATTACCAGGCTATCGTTTAGAGAGGTCGCATGATTGATTCGAATTGTTTCCGTTTCGTAGCCGGTATAGGTGGTTGCTAAAGAGTAACCACCTTCGGGAAGATAGATACTAAAATTTCCTGCAGAATCTGTCGCCTCGCCAATCGTTGTATTTTGTGCAAATACAGAAGCTCCTTGCAATGGCAACCGTGTATTTTTGTCAATTACTTTTCCTTTTACTTTGTAAAAAGAGGTTTGAGCTTTCAACATACCCGGGCCTAACAATAAAGAAAGAATAAAAATAAAAACGACGACAAAGAGAATTTGAAAATTAGTTTTCATTCGGATGATTTTTAATTAAAGGCTGTATTTTTCTTTCAGTTTTGAGCAGGTATGCTCTATCGTGTCAGATATCTTCGTGAATTGAAAACGTGGAAGCGCATTTAAAATTTTGCCATTATCAAAATATACTTTCGCCTGTGCGGTTCGTACGGTTTCTTTCGTTAGCAAAGGCTTTTTTCCCGTAAATTTTGCTCTCAATGCTTCAGCCCTCCATATTACTTCAGCAATTAAAGGAGTAACTTTTTTATAGGGAGGTCTTTTATTAAAACATTCGGCAATTCTTGTAAATATTTCTCTGTAAGGTAAATTCTCACCGTTTAAAATAAAACGTTGGCCAGAGATTTCGCTATTCATTAGCAGGGTCATTGCCCTGGCTACATCCCCTACATCCACTACACCGGTAACGCCGTCAGTGTACCACTCGAATTCCTCATATGCCTTTTTAAATATTGCTGAAGAGCTGCTGTCCCAATTATCACCTCCCAATATTAAAGTTGGATTTACAATTACTGCTTGCAAACCTTCGCCTATACCTCGCCACACTTCCAGTTCACTCAGGTATTTTGATTCTCCATAATTGCTGTTATTCGTTTCTTCACTCCAGTTCATTTCTTCAGTCACCGTTTCTCCTTCTCTTATTCTGCCCAAGGCAGCTCCTGAACTTACATGAACTAATTTTTCAACACTGGCATCAATACAAGCGTTCACGATATTGGTAGTCCCTTCAATATTCATCTTCAGTATTTTCATTTTATCTTTTGGATCAAAAGAAACACTGGCTGCGCTATGATAAACATGTTTGATCCCGCGCATGCAATCTTCAAGAGCTATCACATCAAGAATGTCACACTGCGTTAATTCAAGGTTGGGATGAGAAATGGAAATTGGAGTAGAATGATAAGTTGCCCTAACGCTTTCTCCTTCATCAAGCAATTGTCTGATCAATTCTTTCCCTACAAGACCGGAGCCGCCGGTTACGAGAATTTTGTTGGAGCTATTTTTTTCTGAACGAGAGTTCTCTTGTAGCATTTCGGAGTTTAGAAAAATTGTTTAGAGAAATAATGTTGATTCAACCTTTCTTATTTATCAGGATAAATATAGAATCCTTTTCCCGTTTTTTTTCCTAATTCATTCCTTTTTAGCTTTTCTATTTGAATTTGGGAAGGTTCAAAACGCTTCAACTTGTCAAACGCCTCATACAAACTTTCCGTCACAGCGAGATTAATATCTATGCCAATCAGGTCCATTAATTTAAACGGTCCCATTTTAAAACCTGAGGCTTCTAAAATTTCGTCCACCTGTTCAAACGATGCAATTCCTTCTTCTACTATTTTCAGCGATTCTAAATAATAATGTCTTGCCACGCGGTTGACGATAAAGCCCGGGAAATCTTTGCACATTACAGGAATCTTACCCATTTGTTTACAAATATCAAAAACAGTTTTTGCTATTTGATCATTGGTTTGCAGACCTTTTACTACTTCTACCAATTTCATCGCGTATGCCGGATTAAAAAAATGCATCCCCACAACGCGTTGAGGAAAAATAATTTTCTCCTGTATTGATGAAACGGAAAGCGAAGAAGTGTTGGTGGCAAAAATGACCTCTTCATTATTGTATGTTGCCAAGTCATTAAACAAAGAAACTTTAGCTTCTTCTTTTTCAATAATAGCTTCGATAATTACAAACGCGGTGCAGTCTTTAATGTCTAGCGTGAATGAAATACGATTGAAAATGGCAACTTTTTCCTGTGCAGTAATTTTATTTTTATCAGTTAGATACTGAAGATTTTTTTGAATAGAAATTTTTGCATTCCTAAGCACATTTTCATTTACATCATAAAGAATTGTATCAAAGCCACTTTGAGCAGCCACCTGCGCGATACCGCTGCCCATAGTTCCTGCTCCGCAAACGCAAATGGTGATGGTCATGGGTTTTATTATTTCAGTAAACAAACAAATAGGCGTAATTCTTATTTAGAGAAAAGTTGCTTCCCTTAGACTGCACTCTCAAATTGCTTCAAAAACCTTACATCATTTTCACTAAAGATGCGCAAATCTTTTATCTGGTATTTAAGCATCGTAATTCGTTCGATGCCCATTCCAAAAGCGAACCCTGAATACTTCTTAGAATCAATACCACAGTTTTCCAGCACATTTGGATGCACCATTCCACACCCCAGAATTTCTACCCATCCTGTGTGTTTGCATACGTTACATCCTTTGCCGCCGCAGATAAGGCAGCTAATATCCATTTCAGCGCTTGGCTCTGTAAAAGGAAAATAGGAGGGACGAAAACGCACTTTGATATCTTCACCAAACATCTCCTTCACAAAAAAATAAAGTGTTTGTTTTAAATCGGCAAATGAAACATCGTCCGCAATGTACAAACCCTCTACCTGGTGAAAAAAGCAATGTGCTCTGGCGCTAATGGTTTCATTTCTATAAACGCGGCCGGGGCAAATAATACGAATTGGTAATTTTCCTTTTTCCATTTCGCGCACCTGTACGCTGCTGGTATGTGTACGAAGCATCCAGGCAGGATTTTGGGAAACATAAAAAGTATCCTGCATGTCCCTCGCAGGGTGATTTTCCGGTAAGTTTAAAGCGGTGAAATTATGCCAGTCGTCTTCTATCTCAGGACCTTCGGCTATCGCAAATCCGAGGCGTTGAAAAATAGAAACTATTTTATTTCTAACGATGCTTATCGGGTGCCTGCTTCCTAACGGTAAAGAATCGCCAGGAAGGGTGAGGTCAATCTTTTTTTCATTAGAGGGTTTCTTGTCGGCTGTTAAGTTCTTAAGTTCCTCCCATTTATTTTCCGCCAGAAGTTTAAGATCGTTTAGTGCCTGGCCCATCGCTTTTTTATTTTCCGGAGCCACATTTTTCATTTCGCTCATCAACGATTTTACGGAACCATTAGAGCCAATAAACTGGATCCTGAAAACTTCAGGGGCGTTTTCTTCATCCGTTGAAAAATTATTGATGGTTTGTTTTAAAATATCTATTTGCCTTAGCAGATTTTCCATAACTGCAAAAATAAGCGAAAGAAGATTACATTTTCGTCTTGCAGTAAACCAACAAATACCGGCATTTTCTAATCAGACACATCTCATCCTGCCCAGCCTTCCCTGTCCAGGCTTCTGTATTGTATTGCCTCGGCAAGATGCTCGGGTTTTATTTCATCACTACCCGCAAGATCAGCAATAGTGCGGCTTACCTTCAAAATACGGTCGTAAGCGCGGGCGGAGAGATTCAGTTTTTCCATAGCTATTTTTAAAAGATTAGATCCAACCTTGGTAATGACACAAATTTCCTTAAGTGTTTTGCTGCTCATTTGGGCATTGCAATAAACACCTGGATTGTCTTTATATCTTTCGGCCTGTTTCTCTCTGGCCCGGATAACGCGCTCTCGGATACTTTCACTTTTTTCAAAATCCTGAGTGGAAGATAATTCATTAAAGGCCACAGGAGTTACTTCAACATGGAGATCTATCCGGTCTAATAAAGGGCCTGAAATTTTATTCAGATATTTTTGTACAGCGCCTGGCGGGCAACTGCATTCTTTTTCGGGATGATTATAATATCCGCACGGACATGGTTGCGTCACCATTTCTCACGGTTTCTAAAGAGGTAGGGGTTGTTGGCTGAACTGAGATAGGAATAAGAGATATATTGATGGTATCGGATTGTATTTCAATATGTTCGGTAATTGTTTCAACAATTGACCGTTTTTCATCAAACGGTAGTTTGTTCCAGTTCTCATATAAAGTCTTGGCTTCAGTTATCACAATATCGGAAGATAATAGTTGTATTTTAAGGAAGTCTATTTCAGCTTCTAGTATAGGTATTTGCTCTTCCATTTGCCGGAGCTGTATTTGAAGTGGCTGATAGAAGGATTGGAAATCTTGTTTACTTAACTCACCATCTAAACGTAGATTCAATTGCTGTTCCAATCGCTTTTTTAGCTTGTCATAACTATCTTTTGAAATCTCCAAAAGATTTTGTTTTTCTTTTATTTGTTGATCGGATTTTTCAGAAAATGAATTCAAATCGGAATCAGAAAAAAGGAATGATTTTAATTGAGAATGATAAATTTCATCGAGATCGGAAACAGGAATCTTGCGTTTGCAAGGAGTGCATTTATAATCCTTGTTGTTGTTATACACATACATTTTCTTGCCACAGCTACAATGTACAAACCCTGACAAAAGGAATACTGGCCTTGGGCCAACGGCAACCCTTCGGGTAATGGAATTCTCCATTATAATGTAACAATCATTCCAAAGCTCTTCGTCAACAATTGATGGACATGGAATTTCAATCCATTCGCTTTCAGGTTTGATTATCCATTTCTTGCCTTCACCGGTGCTTTTTGTATAGTTTGCCCTCCGTAACCCTTTTGCAATTGGGTCTTTAAGTAATCTTTCTACTGTTGTACCTGTGAATTTTGAGCCATTACGGGTACGATGCCCTAATTCGTTTAATTCTCGTGCTGTAGTCTTTATACGTTTGGTTTTCTTATATATCTCATATAACAGCTTTCTGATAGGCGCTTCCTTAGGATCAAGGCGTAATTTCTTTCCTTCCCATTTGTAGCCGTAAGGGGCTTGCCCGCCTAGAGGTTTACCCATTTTTGCCCGTACAGGTACAGAAGCAGCAACCCTATCTGAGATTTCCTCCCGTTCCCATTGAGCCATTGCAGCAATGACAGTAAAAAATAATCTTCCGGCAGGTGTTGATGTGTCTATTGCTTCTGCGAGTGATATTAAATCAGCATTGTAAGACCTAAATATTTCAGATATTTCAAGAAGCTCTTTTGTATTCCTGGCAAGACGAGCAAGTTTTGAAAAAATGATTCCTGTGATAGTACCATCTTGGATATCCTTCAACATCCGTTTTGTTTCAGAATAATCTAGTACAGATTTCCCAGAAAGAGCATCTAAGCGATATACGGTTATGATGTTCCACCCTTTGGCTTCGGCATATGATCTAGCACGTTGTTCATGATGTTCGGGACTCTCATCCTGAACTTGAAATTCGGTTGAAACCCGTATCCAAATACCGACATTCTTCTTTTTTTCCATAGAAATTTAGTTTTTATAAATTTACAAAATGACAAGTTAAATTCAAACAAAAATGCTAAGTATTTTAGCGTTTGTTTTTTCGCGATTGGGTATTATAGTAATCCATTTGTACTGCTTCGTAAAAAAAGCGGGTTCATTTCTACCTAAATATAAATTCGATGGATATACAAATTAACCAAGTTTATAAAGATTTATCGCAAGCGGACCTTTATAATTAAAAGCAAGATAGAATGTGACCTTTTCATGATTTTCAAGACTCTCCCAATTTTGTTCCTCGGTTTGCCTATTAAAATATACTTTATCTCCAAAGTCATCTCTTCGTATAAATCCATAGTTAAATTCCTTTTGAATAATCGTACCTGTAAAACTTACATCAATTTGCTTATTTCGGATAATGCCGCGTGGCTTATATTTTACGTCTGGAAAAATGTTTGCTTTACCGATTTCTGAAAAAATATCCCAAGCCTTTGAATAATCCTTTAGAATAAAACATGTTCTTGCATACCATAACTGAGAAAAATAACGAGCATCACCCATCGTAAACGATTTTCTAAAATAATGAAGGACATCCTGATAATTTGGACTATCTGCTTTGCATAATAAAATTCCAATTTTAAAATTAATGTCTTTGTCTGCGGGACTAATTTTTAATGTTTCATTACAAATGGAAATTGCTTTATCATTTAAACCTTGCGATTCATAGAAATTAGCAAGCCGCAGACAAATAAAAGGATTAGACTTATTTAACTCAAATGCCTTTTGTAAGGCTTCGTGAGCTTCAGGCATTTTATTTAAAAGAGCGTTAAACTTTGATTCCGTTTCAAGAAGAAATGGTTCATCGGGAAAATATTGCTTTGCTTCTGAAATATATTTTTCAATTTCTTTTACGATTCTTTCTATTGTAGGACCATCTGAGTTATTTGTAATGTATTCCAATCGAAGCAACTCGGATTTAATTAAAGTGTGATAAGAATGAGAATCTTTGTGATATCTCCTAATTAAGCGAAGGCAAATAGCTTTACATTCATCTAAATGCTTAAATATTTCAATTTTATGTCTTCCGTTTTCAGCTTTTTTATATTCAAATTCAGCAAATGAATGAGCTATTACAGGATCATTGGGTGCTTCATGGTACGCTTTTTGTAAAAATTCTTCAGCGATCTGAAAATTTCCATTCACTCTTTTCATTTCAAAAATTGCCTCTTGTTGAAATAATTTTGAATCATTGAAACTTTTTTCCTCAGCTACCTGATAGAGACTTCTAATCCTAATCGGATCATCAAATAATGAGAGTAGATCTGTTGCGTTTGTCATTGCAATAAATGCATTTCGATCGCTATTATAGTCAACGTTTAAATTCCCCAATATTCTAATATATTCATCATATTTGTCCTGTTTATTTTTTAAGACTGTTTCAAAAACCATTTCGGCAATTTGAGGATGTCTTGTGGTATATACATAATCTTCAATTTTTTTATCGTAATTGGCAAAAACAATATATTCTAGCGGCTTGAAAAATTTTTTCATAAATTCTTCAAAGTTAATATGATGAACTCTTGAAATTAAGCCAGCCCTTGCATATGATCCCAATCGATGCAATATAGAGACAGTAATATAAATAGATTGGGCCGAAGGATCTCCAATACTCTTAAATTCATCCTCGATAATCTCAGGGAAAGATTTACCATGGGTTGATTCATATAAAGCAACTAGAAGTTCACGATCGGCCTTCTCCTTTAAAATATTTATTTGTTCATCAACATCTTTTCCTTTTAAATACCCAAGCGAATCATATCTGCTTAATAAACTTAAAAGCTCTCTTATTTCCTTTTCGTTTAAGAATTTGAGATGAAATGATTCTTCGACGAATCGGTCTAGAAAAGAGCATTCTTTATTCCAAACATTTATTCTCTCAGCAGCTAATATTGTTATCGGAATTTTATCTTTTTGACTTCTTTCTATCAACTTTTCAATTGATCCAGAATTTATGTTTACCTGGTCAATAAATATGAAAATTCTTGTTCTTACAAATGAATAAAGCTCGTAGATTGATTCATAGGTAATAGGTGAGCTAGACTTAAAAAAAATACAAAATAGATCAAAAGTATTCCCGGCTTCCCATGCAATTCTTTTTAACAATACGGATTTGCCAGATCCGGCATGGCCTTTAATGATATACAATTTCTGCGTAACAGTGTTTAATTCTTCTTCGTTTAAAAAAACTTCTGACAATATTCCATCTTTTAGAGAACGATTCACATCTAAATTTCTAATAATGGGATCCCAGTCAGCAAAATAGCCTTTGTAAAAAGCTTTTGGATCGGTGTTAGGAGCGGAAATAGCTGGATGTATGAAATCAATATCCCTATCAATAAAATTAAGAAAGCCTTCACTGGGTCTTTTCTTCTCAACACTTATTGCAAATTTTGAGAAAATCGGATTTTCGAATTTTGGCATTTTGGATATGAGATTTCGATAAACCTTATCAATCTTTTTGTCTATTTCAAACATAAAATCTCTAAATGACGAAACTAAAGAAGTTATTTTCTTAGACTCCCATAGACTTACTTCTGCATTTCTAATATTAGGTCCCACCATATAAGCTCTCGGCTTATTTTCATAGACACTTAGTTGGTTTAAAATGGATCTTATATCTAGATCCCTAAAGCTAAATCCGACAAATATCACAGTATAGCTGTAAGCAAAATCCTTAAAATGATCAAAAAGTAAATCTCTATTTTCTTTATGGCTAACATATTGATCTGGCGTCAGAATTAATGGAAGTTTTTCATCGTCGATACTATGGAAACTTCCGTGAAGTTTAAGGTACGGTAGATGACCAGGTTTAAAAATCTCTTGTTGTCTTGTATTTTTGTATATTGGATTTATAATTTGAAGTTCATCTTTTTCTTTTCTTTTTTGTTCGTAAGCTTCTTCAATTAATAAATCATAATTTGTTGTAAAAACCGCTTTCCAATTAAAGGTTGGTAAAAGCAGGTGATGCGGTCCGGGTTTATACTCTTCAAACAAGCTTTTTATATAAAATTGAACATCGAAAAGCGATTTTTGAGAAATTGCAAGTTCTGAAACAGTTGTTAGATCATCCTCGTAATACGAAGAATCTAGAAATTTCTCAGCAATTTTATTTGACAAGTTTTTACCTAAAAGAATACTATTATTATTCGGATGAGTAGCGTCAAATGAAGCACCAGCACCTAAGAACAAAACCACATTTCCCGATTTAATTTCGTCTAATAAAATTCCTGGAATTTCCATATATGACACAATTTATTAAATATAAACAATCGTGGTTGAAAAATATTTTTTGTATCGATAGTTTCCTCAATAATTTTTGAACTTAGAAAGCCTTTATGAGAATTTAATTGCCTTAGCCGTTTATATTTTCCAAAAGAAAAAGAAAAAAAATAAAAAAGAAAAAGAAAGCTTTTATACAGAAGGCGTAGATTTCAAATCAAAGAGGAACGGAATAAATGAAAGCACTGTGTGGAAGCCTCCGTGTTTATGCCGGAAATTCCTTGATTTGAAAATGAAAAGCATTGTGTGCCAGCCGACTACCTTTGTATTCTTTTTTCTAGGAGATATAATCCTCCTCTAAATACTATAGGTAAAACAGCCTTGAGCCAAAAGAAGCAAAGCCGTGTGGCATACTTGCCCACACTGTAGCTAAGAGCGTGCCACCAAAGCCAATGGAGGAAGTATGACGGAATTGGCGGCGTGTGCCTGCTATGGTGGTGGCCACAAAAACCCTGAAAGGGTGGTGGACAGCTACGTCATACGCAAGGGTTTGGCGTGCTTTTTTGTTGTAGCAAAGAAATGTGTACAGGATACAAAAAACATGACAAACTCGTAGCCATAGCAGGCCGCCAGGCACGCAAATTATAGGCAGTGGTGAACTGAATCTGACTGAAGTGAATGAATGACGTAGTGGAGCGAAAGTGTAGTGAAATGAACCGTGGGATTGCGAAGCTATATGTGTGTTTTTGCGTATAGCCTTGTGAGTTAGAGTAAACACCATGCAGCGAAAGCAATAGAAGAGCTCGTGAATGAAACGAAATTGAGGGAAACGAAGGAAGCAATAAACGAAGTGGAATGAAGGACACAAGTAGCTGCCACGAATGAAGGCTGCGGGAACTGCAAATAGTGTGACAAACTACGTGTACCCATTAGCGTGAGCCGTAGCTTGTGGAGGATCATCTAATGGGCATTGCAAGTAAAAGCAATCCATAAAAGAACATAAACATAACTTGCTTTTTGTTGCAATGGTTTGGCGCATCTATTTGCTGACAAAGCCGGAGAGAGACCTTTTTACCGGATTTTATTTTTTAGTCTTCAAAATATGATATGATTCCAATTCAATTGAAGGCGGGTCAACATCCACTTGTTGGGCTATAAAGAAAAGGCTATAATAGATGTATCTTAAATACCAGATAAGAGATAAATATTAGGGCCGCAATTTTGTACTAATTTAGTAAGTTTACAAAATATTGCAAATTCTTATGGAAAAATTAGGAAACGATAAACATACAATATTTAGAGGTAATTCTTTGGAGATTTTAAAAAATCAGATTCCCGATAATTCAATTGATTTAATTTTTGCTGATCCTCCCTATAATATCGGAAAAGATTTTGGTGGGCATAAAGATAAGTGGGAAACGGAAGAACATTATTTACAATGGTGTTATCAATGGATTGATTTATGTATTCAGAAATTAAAACCAAATGGTAGTTTTTATGTAATGACTGCAACTCAATTCATGCCTTTTTTTGATATTTATATTCGGAATAAAATGTCAATTCTTTCAAGGCTTGTTTGGTCTTATGATAGTTCTGGAGTACAAGCGAAAAAATATTATGGTTCAATGTACGAGCCTATATTGTTTTGTGTAAAAGATAAAAGTAATTACACTTTTAATTCAAAAGATATTTTGGTAGACGCAAAAACTGGTTCTAAAAGGAAATTGATTGATTACCGAAAAACCCCACCACAGATTTATAATTCTGAAAAAATTCCCGGTAATGTATGGAATTTTGCAAGGGTTAGATATAGAATGGATGAATATGAAAACCATCCAACGCAAAAACCAGTTGCGTTATTAGAAAGGATTATAAAAGCAAGTTCTAATGTCGGCGATGTTATATTAGACCCGTTTTCAGGAACGTTTACAACAAGTTTTGTTGCTAAATCGCTTAATCGAAATTCTATCGGAATAGAACTTCAAGATGAATATGTCAAAATTGGTTTACGTAGATTAGAATTATCAAAAGAATACAAAGGCGAAAAACTAATGAAGGAGGTTCGAACTTTTGAAAGAACCAGTAATATTATTCCTTCCTTATTCGAATAAAATTAAGCTAATGGAACATTCATTTACCGAAACAATTAAAGAAGTATTAGCTAAACATTTCGGTGAGTACTCTGAAGAGGTTTTTAAAAGAAGTGAATTACTTCAATATATTAATGAAAAAACACGCTCTGCAAATAGAGGTTCGAAATCAAGATCAAGTTTTGCTAATTTATATGCCATTTATGTAATAGTTGAGGACTATATCCAAAAAGGTTTTAATGCCCAAGGAGACTATAGCACTTATAAAGGTGCAGAGTTTAATAAATTATTTACCCGCCAACGAGAATTGCCGTTTGGTTCTAAACTTCAAAATCATGCGTTGAATAATCGGATGAATTCTGAATTTCAAAAATACTTTCCTAAATCCGAGTACACTCCCATACTTCGTGATATGGAGACTAATAGATATTGGATAAATGAAAATCTTTTAAAGATAACTATTCAAAAAGAAGCTTTTAATCTAGCTGCGGCGATTAATAATATAATTGAAGAATATGCCAGTACTAAACAAGATTCATTTCAAAGATTTATTAAAGCTTGTCAAGATCTGGTAAAAATAGAATCCTCGCAACCAGAAGAGGTTGAAAAATTTATTTCAAGTTTAGTGCAACCAAATGTTGACGCTCGATTATTCGAAATAGTTAGCTATTCTATCTTAAAATATTTCTATCATGATCAAAAGATATTTTGGGGTTATGAAATGGATAAGCTGAATGAAGAGACTCTTAAACTCTATAAAACAGGTAGGACAAATGCTAATGATGGTGGAATAGATTTTGTAATGAAGCCATTAGGTAAATTCTTTCAGGTTACTGAAACTCTTGATTTCAAAAAGTATTTTCTCGATATAGATAAGATTCAGAAGTATCCCATCACTTTTGTAATTAAATCAACGGAGGGAGTTGGTGATATAACTACCAAAATAAGGGCTAATGCCAAAAAAAGTTATTCTATACAAGCAATTATAGATAAATATATGTCTTGCATTGAAGAAATCATAAATATCCCCATGATTAATGAAAGATTTTCATCTGCTGTAAAACAAGGTTATCTCAAACATATACTTGATGAAATAATTTTACAAAGTAAGGTTGAATTTAATTATGAGGATGATGAAGACGAAAATGAAAATATAATTAATTGATTTCTTTGAAAATCGGGCTTTCTAAAACATCAAAATTTCTTTCCAAAATCAGTCTTAGAATGATATGTGTTGTTTATACTTCATTTTTTCTTCCGAAGTGAATTTTTAACCACTTGGGCGATACTTTTTCTTCTCTGTAGCATCTCCTCCTGGCTAATGTTCTCATAGCTAACATTAACCCTATAGCCCTTAATAACTTGTTCTTGTGGTTGTGTTTGAAGAGTTGGTGTTTGATCTAAATATTGAAATAAGACATCAGGAGTAAAAAATAGTATGCTTTTATTTTCAAAATCAGGTATTCCTTCAATGCATTTATTTTTAATCCTTTCTAGTTGTTTCAAATCTCCTGAAACTGATATAACTTCTTGGTAATTTTCCAGCAAACACTTTTGTATATTGTGCATTTCCCAATCTGCATCTGTTGTATTACAAATTTCAATTGCAATTACTTTTCCATCTTTCTGTAATTCTACATCAACACTGCCGCCAGTAATGTTTCTTTCAATAGTTGTAATGTATCCTTTCGATTCAGCCATCTTTTTAATCAACGTCTGTAGATACCGGTGGGTGGACATTTCTTCCTCTGAATCTTTCTCTTTTGTTATCTTATTTCCAATGGGTTTAATAGATTCCTGCTTGTTTGGTTCTTTTGGAATTATGGGTTCCTCGATTTTTTTAGTTTCGTTGATTTTAGATTCAATTTTTATTTCTTCAGTCGTTTCTTTTTCTATATCGATATTAAGTGATTGATATAGTATTTTCTCAACTTCGCTTTTTGGGGAAGCATAATTGGTTCTGGTATATGTCACAACAGATTCAATATTTTGTTTTCTATCCTCGTCATTTACCTGTTGTGGTGGATGTGTATCAAGTGAGCAATCATATTGTGGTTGCTCAATTCGTATAATAGCTTCACCCCTTCCTAAATTCTGCAAGTCAATAAAATCAAAGTCAGCGAAGCCATCCTGTAGTTTTTTTGCATCTGGTTCTCCCACCCGAAATACAATACGGGTATTGATATTTCCCAATACACTATTCAAAAGTTCCGAATCTTCTCTTTGCAGTTGTTGTAAATCTTGATGTGACAGAGTTAAACCAACATTATATTTCCGAATACCACTTAACATTTCCTTTATTGAAGGGGTAATGAAATTCTGAAATTCATCCAAGTACAAAAGAATCGGATTTCTAATAGACTGTTGCTGTCTTCTGAATATTGCCTGGTGAATTTTAGAAAGGATTAGTGATCCTAACAAAAAGCTGTTTTCCATACCTATTAATCCTTGGGAGAGCTTAAGGAGTATGATCTTGTTGGTATTTAAGAGATTTTCAAAATCAAGACCTTTCTGCTGAATCACCATATTCCGTATTGCCTTAGGTCGTAGAAAGGTATCAAGCCGGGTTAAGATCGGGCCGATGGAGTTTGTTTTAAGTAAAGGATATTCTTTTTGCCAGTAATACAAGACTGAAGGATCAGTGACATTCTTTAGATAGGTTTGCCGGAATTCCTTTTCAATTAAGAACCTTCGAATATCATTTAATGTTCCACCCTTTGAATTTTCTAACACGGCAAGAATGGCATTGCCAAAGACAGCATTCATCTGGTCGCCCCAAGATGTTGAATATTTCCTGAAGGCCGCCACTAAATCAGAAGACAATACTTCTTTCTCTACATCACTATAGGCCTGTAAGATATTTAAACCTACTGAGTACTCAGTATCGGATGGATCAACTAATACTACATTCTGTATTTTATCTGGTGGGATTGCAGCTATAACATCATCAACTAAATCACCATGCGGATCAAATAAAACAATGCCATGTCCTTTTTGAATATCCTGAGTTATAAGATTGGCAATTAGGGTAGACTTTCCAGTTCCGGTTGCACCGATAATATGGGTATGTTTTAAACGATCTTCTATATTAAATGTTACATTGTTTCTTATTCCATTATGATAATTCTCTCCTAAGACAAATGCCTTATTTTTTGCAATGGATGGTAATTCTTTTGTTTTCCGTATAGAAGTAAATAATTTTTTTGAGATAATATTTTCTGATGGGAAATGAAATATAGTTACTAATTCATCAAGAGAAAGTAACATTCCTAATCTGTGAGATTCCCGTAAATAAATATCATCCATTCGAGAGTTCACATCATATAGTTCTGTTGGCAGTAGAATTAATTGATTTGTTGCACTCTTACATGAGTGAATAATAGAATAGCTAATACGTTCAACTAATTTGATGGCTCCCGTATCATCATGAGATTGTCCAAATGTCCTAATTGTTACTCCAAATAAAGGGGTCTGTAATTTTTCAAGAACAATTTTTGGAGCGTGGGGATCATCTTCAAAAAATGAAGTTCCATCTTGCATGGTGACTGAATTAACCATACTTTGCGCCCAATTATTAACTGCTCCCTGAAATATTATTTGCATACCGGCTTGTTCTCCTTCAACTAAAGAATCCAATATTCCAAAAAATCCGGTTAAGGGATCAATGGAATAATTCTTACTAATTGATAAAGGCCGGACAAATTCTTGTTGTAGACCAAAATCAATGGCAGCAGTTTGCTTTCCTGTTACCAAAATATTTTCAATAAAATGATCAGTTAGAACAGTGTGAAAATTAGGAAAATATGCAAGTGTTTGTGTTTGTATAATATTAATTACTTCATTTGTGCCTACAAATTGAATAATAATCTCTTTATCATTTCCTATAATTTCAAATGAGATATTTGTTTCTGAATATGAAAGCATCAATAGAAAGGCTTTCATAATTTCAGGTGTTATTTTTCTGTTTTTGGGTATTTTAATTTGTAAGGCTTTTAAAGAAGCAGGGCTATCATAAATAAATGGCGCAACTTCCTCATAATCCAACGCAATATCAGCCTCAATTTGTATAGGTTTCGTACCCTTTATATAATCTAGGAATTTACTGACCATTGTGGGCCGTTTGCTTTCATCTAGTTGGGTAACTGGTGGAAGGTGTCTAATAAAAGGAATAAATGGAGGTTCAAGATATACCGTATCATCACAAAGTATCCATCCCCGGCCTCGTTGTTCCCAGGTATAGAATTGATAAGTAAAATATTCGGCATTTGTCATAAATGCTATTTTCCAACCATATTAAATGCTTTTTCTGAATCAGTTAATTGCCGTACTCCTTTCCCGGCAGTAACCGCTTCAAGGGCTTCAAGTACACATTCATGTACACATGACCGAAACATTGATTCAGTATCCATTTGAAAGAATGTTTTAGAATGAGCTCTGTTACTTAGCCAATTGCCCAATTTAGTATTTTTAAATATTTGACTTGCTGTACCTTCTGTTTCATAGAGCCACCATGAAACAAAGAAATCGGTTCCAAAAGGTGCAGCACAAATTTCAAATATTAAATAACCCCTACGGACTCTTAGATATTCACGACTTGAAGAAAATAACCCCTTTTCTTTTTGGTTAACTCTTTCAATTTTAATATCAGGCATTTGATGCTTCTTAACCATTTCTTCAATGTTTGAATAAAAAAGTTCTGCTGAGAGGCTAAAGAAGGGAAACAATTGTCGCCAACTCGATAACACTCCAACAATTGGCGTGGTTGAACCTCCTAATAAACTTGCTGATGGACCTTTTTTGGCTTTTGTATAAATGAAAAGTCCTAAACCGATGATAAGGATAACGTATAGCATATTTTATTTTTTTTATTTTAAGATCAGGAAATTGATAAATCTAAGATATTGAAATTTAAATATTTATTCAATATGAACAATTAAAATAAAGATGGTGATGGTTTGGAGGCTTCAACTGAGACCTTCTTTTCAAATATTTCTTTTTCAATCACATCCTTCCTTGATGCCATCATTTTCCGGGACATACCAATCACTTCTTCTTTATAGGAGGTCATGGGTTCTTTGGGAGCTACCGTTAGAGCACTGAAAGGTTGTGAAGTTGTTCCATCAATCATGAGTTTGATATACATGGAATACTTTGGTAAAGTAACAAAATCTTCTTCATTTAGTATTGGCTTAAATTCCTTTGCTACATGCTCGGCATCTTCTGCCCCAATTCTAAATGAAATCATCGTGCCCACATTTCCAAATATTGCAAAACGAATTTTTTCATGTAGTTGCTCAATGTACTGGTGAGCCATAAATAAAGCCAGTTTATATTTACGGGCTTCTGATAAAATATCAGCGAAGGCTAATGAAACAAAGGAGTGCATTTCATCAACGAATAAATAAAATGGTCTTCTTTGATCTTCGGGTATTTTAGAACGGTTCAATGCTGCAAGCTGTATTTGAGTCACTATCATACTGCCAAGTATAGAGGCTGCATCTTCGCCAATCTCTCCTTTAGCAAGATTTACAATCAATATTTTTCCCTCGTCCATGATACTCTGCATATCAAATGGCGAGTCTTTTTGACCTACGATGTTTCGTAATATTGAACTTGTCAGAAATACTCCCGTTTTATTGAGTATAGGCGTTATTGCTTCATTTCTAAGGGCAGGCGGATATTTATCAAATTCATTCTTCCAGAATGATAAAGTATGTTGATTTGTTACAAAACAGAGGACGTTATTTCGGAAATAGTTATCAGTTAAAAGAGCCTGAATATCAAGTAATGTTGCTTTAGGGATACTCCAAAAGGGTAAGTAGAGTAAATCGCAAGATGTACTCCAATCTTGGCCCCCAGGAGTCTGCCCATATTTTTTTGAAGGTTGATATTAATCCAGAAGCAACCAGGTGATGATGGGCAATATTGATTGATTTAAGAGGGTTAAAACCTATTGGGTAATCAGCATCTTTGGAGTTGAAATATACTACGTCTTTAATTCTTTCTTTGGGTATATGGTTGAGTAATATTTCTGACAGATCACCGTGAGGGTCAATAACACAGATACCTTTGCCATTTTCTATATCTGATATTGCCATGTTCAAAAGCAAGGTTGATTTTCCTACTCCTGTTTTACCAATAACGTAGATATGGCCCAAACGATCATAATCCTTAATCCCGAATCTTTTATTTTGGTTTCGCCAGTTAGTTATTCCTATGTAAGTAATATTTTCCATGCCGGTACATGAATTGTTGCATTCAACAAATAGGAAAATAAGTGAGGGTCTTGTACGCTTTACCCTCACTTATTTTAAAACCAAATATTTCATTACATTCTTCAATTATTCTTCTATTTAGACAAAAAATTAGGGGCATTCTTTATTGGTTCAGTAAATGCTCTTTTCATTCTTTCTAATCCGTCAATTAAAAAATCATTCATTTTCTTATGATCTGCTTCGTCAAAAATACTAACACCATCTAACTGCCACTTAATCCTACAAGTAACCTTATCATCCATTCTGTCCCAATCGAGTGGTGCTCCAAAATCTTTTTCAATTTGCTCTTTTTTATTAAAGAAATAATCAAAGACTGCTTTATTTTGAGCTACTCCTTTATTTATATATATTTCTACTCTGGCATATGACCTAGTAACCACTAAGTTTATATTTACTCCACTTACACCAGAACCTATACCGATCCAAGCATCCTTACTAGGGCTTAAGTTTACACACAGGCTATTTCTTTTATTCACTTCTTTTAAGAATTCGGTCCAAAATTCATACCTGACTGAATATCTACTTTCTAACTCTTCTTGATTGCCAATTTCTTCTCTATTCTTTGATGCAATTTTTATAATATAATCTTCTGCTTCCTTGATAGGTATAATCTGTGAAAAATCTAATAGATATTTTTCCCCTAGCTTATAAGGTGTAACTTTAAAACATTGAACTCTCAGTCCGAAGTTAAGGAGCCATAGGATAGTTGAAGTCACTTCTTTTCTAAACTCGTGAGCAACCATTATAAGTCTTTGACTATTGCCAGTATTTAATTTCTCTTTAAAATCTTCATCATCAAAAAAGTCTTCTAGTAACTTTTTAGCACTTTCCTTTATTCCATTCTTTTTTAAATACTCGTCAAAAATATCTTCAATGCCTTCACTAGTTAAGCTTGAACAATACGAAGCATACTTTAGTGACTGCCATACAACATTCCTACCAGTATCATCAAGTTTATTTTCAATAACAACTAAATTGCCTTTTTTATCTAAAGCAAGAAGATCAAGTCTTTCATTTGTATCATCAAAACCAGCAAACTCTTTCTGAATAATGAGAAAATCTTCACCTAGTGATAAAGGATTCTTTGCTATCCATTCCTGAAGATGTTGCCGTTCTTTAAAACCTGCTGATTTAAAAGTTACTTCTTCAAGTTGTTCAATGTCATTCTTGTCTTTATTAATTAAATACATAGTATGTTTTTAATGCAATTTATAATATTCCAAATAGACATTTGATCTGTATAACCAATATACTACTCCTTTTAACCAAATAATGCTATATGCAACTTGGCTTTTTATCCAATTCAATATCTTGTTGTGAGTAAGGTACATTATGCTATTTCTAGCATATTTAGCTTTCCTTTTGCTTTAGGTAAGTGTTTAAGACTTCTCTTGCGTAGTAATACCCGCGTTGTTTAGTCCTTAGCCATAAAACGATGAATACTGGAATTGTCAATGCATAGTATTGCCATTCAGTATAGTGGGTTATTAGCAAAAAGATTGTAGCTATTAAAACAGTAGTTAAAAGTGCTCTAGAAAAAGCATACATGGCATTGAAATTATCTACTCGTTCTTGTCCATTTGATTTGCGCATTGCAATCGAAAATAATTCATCGTTTGATGGACTCTGGTTAGGGCAATCAGCTATTAATAGATTTTTTGTTTTTGCACTATGATAAAATGGAACTTTCCAAACACTTTTGCCATCAAGAAGTTTGTTTGAAGGTTTTCCACCCCATGTCCAAAAATATAAATCTTCAAGCCAACTTGAAATTGTATTGTTTAAAAATCCCAGCAAAAAAGCTACGGCCGTATACGGCACTATCAGATCCTTGTCAAAGTAGATTCCAAAAGTATTTAATCCTGCAATTAATAAAAGAAATCCAGGAACAAGTGAGGAAAGAATATCGTAAGCTTTAAATGTCATTAGGTGTTAAATTGTATTATCGGATAAGCATCTAAACTCCAATCCTTAGAGGGATTGGGCCAACCACGTTTTTTAGTGAAATTTGTTGCAAAAGCTTCATTTTTAACAGCAATTACAAAGCGATCCTCTGTAACGTCCATTATTATATAACCAGCTTGATTATTGGTAATTCGAATAGGAGGATATTTATCATATGCTAGATGCTCTGATGATGCATTTCCCATTAAAGTTACCTTCGGATTTAAAACTTTCAAAAAATCATAATTCCTACCTGAATCTCTTCCGTGGTGCGGAGCAAAAAGAACATCAATGTTAGATACCTCGTCTTTATATTTATTTAGTATCAATTCCCAAGAAACATCATGACTATCGCCTGCAAAAAGAAACTTCCATGTTCCACCGCCACGTTTTGGTGGAGTATATAAGACAACGAAAGACAAATGGTGGTATTCTTCTTCATCGTTAGCTTTAGAAACTAAAGCTGGGCTGGGGCAAAGAATATTCATATTATCCTGAGTAAAGTACGCTACTGCATCGTGTTCAAAAAATGTATGTCTCCCGGTTTCTTTATATCTCCCGTCTCGAATATCTGTATAAAAATCCCAATCTTCTTTATTATATGGGCCAAAAGAAGCACCAGCAGCCATTGTCTTATTATTATCAGTATCCCAAGTATTGGTGATGGTGAACGAATCAAAAAAATCTTTTACACCATCAAGATGATCCATGTCTGGATGAGTGATAATAAAGCGAAAAATTGAATTAATGTTTCGTTTCTTCAAATATTCAACGGGGTTATCTGGAATATGTTTTTGTCCATAATTTATTTTTTCATCAGGCACATAGTTACGAGTCCGCATTTCAGCTCTTGCCTGTGAAGCTTTTAGAGCTTGTTCCGCTTGGGTATCAACACCATTATCCGCATTACTGACATCAATAACAGTTACACGATTATCATGGCCTGGGCCGTGTTCTATAACATTGCAATCTCCTTCGTAAACATTTAAAAAGTGAATTATTGGCATAGAAATATGTTGAATAACTGAAATTACAACATAAATATTATATTACAATTTTATTGGCTATTTGTCGAGTTTAACGCCTATCAGAATTCTACGCTTACATAGGTTAAAATAACAAGTTTAAGGTATTCTAGGCGGCTCTGGATGGGTAGAAAATGTTATCACTGATATCGAGACTAGCTTGAATACTTAGGACAACTTTATCTTTGGTATATAATATGTAAATAGAAATGAACTATACATTCAATTTTTGGGATAATATATTTGCCTTTATAAGCATCATTGTTAGTAGTGTTGTTGCGTTTTGGATTTATAAATTATCAAAACAATTATCTGCTAGAGAAAAATATCAGCATGAGTTAAAGATTACTGAAGAAATAAGAAAGCTAGGAAGCTTTCAAAGTATTATTTTAGCAAATGTTAAAAAATATCATACCTTAAGAACCGACATAACAAATCAAACTTACTATAAGCAAGGTGCAGAACTTTATACCATAGTGCAAGAGTACGGGGTCCGAGTCATTTTAATGCCAAAAGATGCAAACATTCCTGTTGGTTTAATTCCATTTGAATGGATAAAATATGTGAGAGAATCTGATAGTGAAGACAATAAGCCAATAATTGTTTGCAATTTTAAAGGCAAAAAATATTTTAAAAATTTTAAATCACCTTTCAAGGAGATTAATTTTTTTTACAAAAATCCAAATTATAAAAAAGGGATTGATCCAGACTTTCTATACCTCACTAGCATAAAATCATCTAAATAAGATTTATATAAAAGTGATTTATATCAATAAAGCCTAACTCTATCTTACGGGAACAAGGATTTTATATTCCTGGATATACTTCAAACGGAGGCTGAAACGGGAAAATAGGCTCAAACAACAAGTTTAAGGTATTGTTATGCAGCTCTGGATGGGTAGAGATACTCTGATATGTTTTCTTGATCTGTTTCTGGGAATAGAATTTTATCAAGCTCTATAAGCTCAGATTTCAACTCTTGAAAATATTCCTCGAATAGTTTATCATCAGCCTGTATGCAACTAGGCTTTTTATCCAATTCAATATTTAGTTCTCGGTAGGGCACCATCAAGGAAATATTATCCGAAATAGCATTATTAGCCCGATAAAGGCGGCATATTTCAACGGTTCGTAAATTATCATTTGAAATGATCAAACCTTTGGGGAAAATGAACCGTTGCAATTTGACCTTTACTGCATAAGATTTTTGATGCCAGTACTCTCCTGGGTTTTTAAGTAATAAGTAAAGCTCTTTGAATACTCGTTCAGGAACAATAGATTTATCCTCTTCTTTAATTCGTGAACTTTGAATTTGCCATAATTCCGAATCAATCATTTCCAACTGCTCTTTTGCTGTTGAATCACTATAAACGCCATTTAAGTTTTTAGTTATAACAAGTTGCTTCTTCTCCAGCAGGAAGCCTTCCTTTTCTTTAATGGAATTATTGACATTTGAAATATTGTTTTTCAGATATTCAATATGATTACAAATCTTTCCTTCAATATATTTTATTTGCGCCTGAGTGCATGAAAGCCTATTTAAGAATGTTAGAAACAACCCTTCCAATTGATCCTTGTTATAATTCAGCTTGCTTTTAGCAAAAACATAATACCCATAATACTTACTTCTTCCTTTTGACCATGCGCCGGTAAGCTGTTCACCCTTTTCGTTTGTAATAAATCGTCTGAGGGGAAAATCAGGGTTATTGACTTCATAGTGCTTTTTAGGTCTTTTTGATTTTAGCACACACTGCACCCTGCTAAACAATTCTTCAGAAATAATAGGATTGAATGTACCCTTCACTCTTAGCCCAAATTTGTTAATATAGCCCATATACAGCTCATCGTGTAGTATTTTATAAACATTAGACGTAGCAAGCGGAGCTTTACCAGTTTTAGAAAAGCCTTTTTTGAATAGTTCTTTGTTGATCTCTATGACACTTTTTTTACTCAATGCTACTTCCTCAAATAGCTTTCTTACTAAATGTGCTTGATTGCTTGGGGCTATTGTAGCCTTACCATTATCCCTGACATTTGAATATCCAATAGGAGCCATCCAGACATACCTTCCTTCCGATACTGCGCCTTTCATCCCTCCCACGCTTCTTTCCGTTCTGACTTCATTATCAAACTGGGCAACATTTGCAATAATATTTTCCATGAATCGGCCTGCAGGTGAACTTTCAAAATACTCCGAGGTTGATTTAATTTCAACTCCATATCGCTTAAGATTCATCCTTATTTGGCTATAATCATCGGTATTACGTGAGATTCGATCTATTTTGTAGGCAATAACTGCCGCAATATCATTTTTCTTGCTCGCACAAAAGCTCAATAGCTTCTTTAATTCAGTTCGATCAGCTGTCTTGGCACTTTCACCCTGCTCAATATAGATTTCGACAATTTCATACCCATATTTTTGCGCGTAATCCCTACAGGCTCGTTCCTGGGTTACAAGGCTATTACCTTCTTCAACCTGCTCCTTGGTGGAAACACGACAGTAAATAACTGCTCGATTTCGCTTATTATTTTGTGGTAGCGTGATTCCATTCATAGCTTTCAATAAATAAGTTGAATAATTCCTCAAGCAGCTGTTTTTCTTCTTCTGAGAGTGGGATAGATTCTTCCGGCTGAGGAGTAATATCCACAGGAATCTCCTTGAGGTCTATTTTTTCAGATCGCTGTATTATAGCTTGTTTTCTCATACCTGTAAAGAAGTATGACATTTTGCAATGACAAAAATAACTGAGGGTATTTTGCACTTTACCCTCACTTATATTCAAACTGTATATTTTTTATTATTGACTTTATGGATGATAGTCGTATTCCTAACAGATTAAAACATCATAGAAAATATTTTGGATTACTTCAAAACGAAGTAATAAAAATTCTACGCCTAGGTGATCTTTCAACCATTTCAAGGTGGGAACAAGGAATTGCATTTCCATCAACTATCCATTTGTTTGGATTATGTTCCTTGTATAAAACAACAATCGAGCAGTTATATCCAACCATCTGTGAGTCTATAAAAAATGAGATTGAAAAAAATCTGTTGAATAAAAAGTAATTAATTTTTTCTATGACATAAAAATCAACTGAATTCATAAAGGGCAAGAAATTTGTCCTTTATGAGTTTCAGGGTAGCAGTAATTATTATTAATTAAATCTATCTACATCAGTTTTTAAAAAAGTTGATATAAAAACGAACGAAACGATTAACGATTATAAATAAACGTATAACGTAACGTTATGTGGATAAAGTGGAAAACATGGAACAATACACCGACAGTGAAATCAAGCTTGCTCGTGAGATCGCATACACTTTGCATGATGAAGATTCGATAATGCTGTTTCTTCAGTTTGCTCGAAAGTATACCGAAACTCACATACGTGAGGTGCTTCAAAAAGTGATGGCAATAGATGAGTCGAAAATTAAAAAGAACCGGGCTGCATTGTTTACCTATTTGATGAAACAAAATGGAAAACAGATGTATCCTCGGAATTAGTGCAAATACACGTTTCATAGGACTGGCAATAATAAAAGGCTCATCTCTTATTGATTATGCGGTCAAGCTTAACAAGGAGAAGTGGTCAGAAACCAAAGACCAAAAGATCATCACCAGCCTACAAACGTGGTACGCGCATATTAATATAAAAAATATAATCTTGTCAAAACCCTATGCACATCATCAAACTAAACAAATGGAAAGCCTTTATAAAAAGATTTTTCAAACGCTCAAGAAGAAAAATGTCGAAGTTAGAAGCTACTCAATTTCGGAAGTACTTCATGGGTGGAAAATCAAAGGCAAAAAGAAAAAGACAACGCTTTTTGAAAAGATAGCACTTCAATATCCCGAATTAAATGAGATAGTAAAGAAGGATCAATTAAATACTTCAGTTTATTATTCCAAATTATTCGAAGCTATAGCTGTTGCTACTTATTATCAAGTAAGTCTAAGTCGATAAAAGGCTACCCATCACAGAAAACAAGGTTAAATGACCTTGTTTTCTTATTGCATTCTACCCTCACTTATTTTCTTTCTCTCAATTTTTTATACTGAATCTGAAATAAGTTTTTTTCACAATTAAAAAGAAGTACTATCTCCTGGCCATTTTTATTTTCATGTACTTTAAGAGCTGGGTGTCTGATACGTTATTGGAACCTTTTTGAATTGGGAATAAAAAATAATTATAGAAAGTTAGTACTATAATTTATTGACACAACTCCCTGCTTATGATAAAACATGAGTTAAAGAACAATGTCGTTCTTTTTAAAAACAAGGAGGTAATTATGAGTAAATCAATTAGTATTGACCAATCTCACGCAGTTATCCAAACACTTGCAAATAATGTAGATTGGAGTGTGCTGGATAGTAACCTTTTGCAAAGCAAAATTATTGCTAACGCTAAAGAAGCAGGTGCACAATTCACAGCATTTCTTAAAAATGGCGGTAAAGTTATCATTGTAGAACCAAAAGTAATCCAGATTGATCGCTCTGTACCGTTTGATCCTGCAACATTTATTGGTGCTGGGTGGACTATTGAAGAGCAGGATAAAAGAGCTCTTGCCTTAAACCAGATTGACCTTACAGAAGTGATGTTTGAAACCACTTTGGAGAAAAAGGAAAAATCAATCATAGGTGAGGAAAGGCTCAAACGTCTCAAATCAATGAACCGCATCCGCTTGGACGCTGGTGTTTTCAAAACCCTTTGGGACAATCAGCATCTCATACCTCTAAAATGGAGAGAGCAACCCAACGGCAACACCACATTCATTTTCTTTGATGGAACAGTTCTGCTGAACCCTAACGGTAACCGTTTTGTTCTGTGGTTGTACTGGGATGATGGTAGGTGGAGCTGGGACTACTGTTGGCTTGCGAATGATTGGGACGCTAACAGCTCGTCTGCTGTTCTCACAAATAGCACTGTGGCTTCTGAAACTTCGGTTTCCTAAATCCTTTGACTTTATTGCCCAAAAAACTATGAGGGAAGTTTCTCCTTCACCCCTGTACAATAAGTGCAGGGGATTTTTATTGTAATAATTACAAGCTTACCCGTCTGGAAGTTGGAACCGGTTTGCTATTCAAGATTAAAAATCTATGATAATATGTAAATAAAACATATTGACATGATTTTAGAAATACAACTTCAACCAGAAAACAAAATGTTCATATTGATCAATGGTAAGGAATATTTAGCTGATAATGCAGAACGTGCACTGCTAATCAAACAAATAGGATTAGGTCAGCTTAGAATAGAAAATGTTATGTCTCCACCGTCGATGCCAATTGAATTATTTGATTGGATAGGAGGAGCACATTTCACTTATTATCCAGTTGTAGATATAAGTCATTTATCTGACAAGTTTATAATTGATAAAAGGATAACATTGAAAACTTAAATGGATATATGAGACAGGAAGTGCGATTAATTGTGCTTCCTTTTTGTTTCCCTTTATAATAAAAATTTCGACAGCCTTTCAAGTGAGAAGCAAAAAAACTAAATAAGTGTTTCTTCTAAAGTATGAACTGCGTTGTTTCCATACTGCCAGCCATATTTTGCAACAAATAAAGTAAACTTTTCTGCAACATCAATTTGAAATTGAATCTTTTTGTACTCATCACTTGCAGGGTCATATTCCCTTTGTTTTGCTGTATAGTCGTTTATTAGTTGTGAAATAAAATTGTGGCTGTTTTCTTGTTGTAATGAAAATAAGTTGTGATAGGTTTTAAAGAGGATTTCATTATCCTTAGATATTAGATTTGCTAAATCATGAAAATCCCGTTGTGAAACCTTACTCTCTTCTAAAAACCATTCTATCTCATGACTGTTTGATTTTTTATATATTGATGATGGTACTAGGCTTTCTGGTTTAGAGTTAAATTCTTTCATAAGGTTATTATATCAAAATTTAAGTTTTAGTGTTACCCTGCTGATATGTATGGTGCTGTCAATTGGTTTATGTACGGCTTATTTTTTTATCTAACAAAGAGATGATTGTTTACAGATTCGTCACTCGTGGCGGATTTTTTTGTTCAACATATCGGACGAAATAGGTAAATTTTATTGACAAACATTTCGTAAATGGTAATATAAAGAAAACTTATATTATGGAAAAAAACGAAACATTATTGATTAATGTTTCCAAAAGGAAACATATTGGACAATTTTATTTGAAAATTAAAAGTAACATGGAACGACGCCCAAGTGAGCAAGTAAATCACATTCCTGAAAGCGGAGATATAGATATAAAGGTTGCATATGAAGTAGAAAAAGCCGTAAAAAAAATTATAATTGCAGCTAAAGAAATGCAAAAAACTAAGGCCTTGAACTGGAAAGTAGAATTTAATCAGGAATCGTATATTGAAGAATATTTTGGTTGTCGAGAAAGAGTTTACCCAATATCAGAAAAAGAAATTGATGTTATTTTTAAAACTTTGCGAATAATGGATAACTCCAATTAAATTTTAAGAAGCAGAAATGCTTCTTTTTTATTTTATTTTTCGTGTTGGGTTCCGGTACGTTATTAGAACCATTTTTAACGGAAAATAAGGATATTTTAACTAATTAACAACTAACTCCTCGAAGCCTGTGTCTTTGTCATGTTCTCTCTTAAAAGTTGTTACCTCTAATTCACCAATAACAATTTCTGCAGTAATTCCCACGATAGTCCCCATTTTTAAATGTCCTCCAAAAGTATTTCCTTCAGCGTCAGAGATGGAAATGTGGATATGTGAATTACCACTTTCTACTGTGCCAACAAGAGAAACAATTTCAAATGTTCCTTCATAAGTTTTTATAGTTTTTTCATTCGCCATTCTGATAATAGCCTTTTCAAGATTACCAACACATGTCAAAATAATTCCTGCTGAAATATTTTTTTCTTTTACAAATGAATCTATTTCTTTCCTTAAATCTTGACCTCTATGTAATCTAAAAGCGTATGTTTTCATATTTTTATTATATCAAACTTTCGTGCTGTGTGTCTGGTACGTTATTGTAACCTTTTTGAATTGGAAATAAAAAATAATTATAGAAAGTTAGTAACTATAATTTATTGACACAACTCCCTACTTATGCTAAAATATGTGTTAGAGAACAATGTCGTTCTTTTTAAAAACAAGGAGGTACTTATGAGTAACCCAAATACTATTATAGAGACTAAAGTAATAACAATTAATCGCTCTGGGCTTTTTAGACCCGCAACATTTACCGGTCCTGGATGGACCATTACAGAAGAAGATCAAAGAGCACTTGCTTTAACCAAGATTGATTTTACTAAAGTGGTACTTAAAACTACCTTGAACAAAAAGGAAAAATCAATCAGGGGCGAGGACAATCTCAAGCGTCTCAAGTCAATGGATTGTATACGTTTAGATGCTATGGTTTTCTATACTCTTTGGAACGATCAACAGCTCATACCAATCAAATGGAAAGAGAATACCAACGGACAGAAAACATTCATTTTTTTTGACGGAACAGTGTTGCGAAATTCCCGTTCTATTCGTTGTGTCATATATCTCTATTGGTACTATCATCGTTGGCGCTGGAATATTCATTGGCTTGAAAATTATTGGGATGCCAATAATCTATCTGCGGTTCTCGCAACTAGTCCTATAGTTTATTGAATTCTTTGCAATCACAAACTTTGGAGAGGATATATTCTCCCCCCTGTATGAAAATACAGGGGTTATTTTTTTATAATAACTGCGGGCTTTCCATCTGGAACGAAGTTATTAAACTACAAATTCTCCACTCTTGCTCCAGATTTTAAACTTTTGCATTCTACCCTCACTTATTTTCTTTCTCTCCATTTTTTATACTGAATCTGAAATAAGTTTTTTAACAATTAAAAAATTGAATTATGGATTCACAACAAACTACATCAAAAATTGATGTCTATCAGTTAGTAACTGATCAAATCATTTCACTTCTTGAACAAGGTATTGTTCCTTGGCAACGGCCTTGGGCAGAAGCCGGCGTTCCTGCAAATTTGTTAAGTAAACGGCAGTACCGGGGCATTAACTTATGGTTATTGCTTTCGCTTAACTACGAACAAAATTACTTCCTGACCTGGGATCAGATCAAAAGTAAGGGCGGCTCTGTGAATAAAGGAGAAACGGGGCACATAGTAGTCTTCTGGAAACCGGTACAAAAAAAGGCAGAGGAGGACAATGATACCAAGCAAAAGCAAGTTCCGATGCTTCGGTATTACAAGGTCTTCAATATTGCCCAATGCCGGGATATTCCTGAAAATCTGATACCACCATCAGACTTAGCCATTGTAGACCATGAGCCTTTACTGGAATGTGAGGGAATCATTAACACTATGGCTGACAGCCCCACCATCGTCCACAAGGAGCAAAAAGCCTATTACCGTATTGATACCGACATTATCAATATGCCCAAGAAAAAGAGCTTTAAATCCCTTGAGGGCTACTATTCCACTCTTTATCACGAACTGGTGCACAGCACCGGTGCGGAGAAACGTTTGGGTAGGAAAACACTTACTGACATGGTTCCTTTTGGTTCCGAAAGTTATGCAATGGAGGAATTGATCGCAGAAATGGGGAGTGCCTATCTCTGCCGCTTCTCCGGTATCCTTCCTACCGAAATTAAAAACACAGTTGCTTATTTGGATAACTGGTTGGGAGTATTTAAGAAAGATAAAAGGTTTATCATTTCTGCTTCCGGTCAGGCTCAAAAGGCGGTTGACTTAATACTAGGTAGGCAGGCCATTGAATCAAAAGATGAAGTAGAAGAACCGGTTGAGGAATCTATGGTTAGTTAGTATGCAAAAGCCCGTTAATAGAAAATATTTCGGGCTTTTTATTGAGGTAAAAATAAAGTCTTAATGGTATCAAGAAAATTCATAACTAATTTTCTATATTCCTCTACCCTTTATGCTCTAAGAATATTATTCCTTCAATTGTTATCATAAAATATTTCGTGTCTCCTTTAAATGTTGGAGGATTTTTATAAACATCCGTATCAATTCTTACAAATTCATCTTTGATTAATTTTACAATAACTTCTTGTGTCAAATCCTTTGACCAACCTTTCAATAATTTTGGATTTCTTTTTAAAAATTCATCTTGTAATTGAATAATATTAAAAGCGCGTTGTCTATTTTCCGTGCTAAGGCATGAATAAAAGCCTATAATATGACATTATGCAAAGAAGGCACTAAAACACAGCCTTGAGTAAAAATGTAATGAAAATTGCAGGCCAGCGCTTCGGTTTTTAAAGCCTTTACTTATTATTGATTCCATGTAGTAAATACTAAGCCATATTTTGTAACTTCGTAATATGCTAGAAGATTACTATCTCAAATTAAGAAATGCAGTCCGTGAGAATGCTTTCCAATCATTTGGATATGAATATATCTTTACAAAGAGGGCAAATAAGTATAGAAATTATATAGGTTATTTAAAAGGTTTTGGAGTTGCTGTTCCAGCAATTTTTGGAGTATTTGTAATTACATACGGGTTAAACAGTAAAATTGCTAATTACTTATTGACAGTTGCAGTAATTGCAACAGTAATTCAATTTGTAATATCATTATTCGCAATCTTCGCTCATTGGGATGAAAAATTTACTTATTCTCTCGAAGCAATACAATCACATAATAATTTAAATAAAAGGTTTCAGAAATTAGCAGATTATCCTCCTTTAATCTATGATGAATTAAATGTATCTTTCGAAACCTTAGATAATGAATTTAATTCCCGTGAACAGCAAGATGCAAAGCAAGGAGTTCAGGAATGGGAATTAAGAAAAGGAATGCGATATGCATTGAGACAATATAAACGACCTTGTGAGGGTTGTAAAAAAACACCTCTATCTATGAAAAGTACAGATTGCGATGTTTGTGGTAAATTTTCTTTTAAATATAAAATCAAAAATACATGAGCACAAAATCAGAAAAAGTAAAAAGCGGTTATTCAGAATTAGATTATTCAGAAAGAGAAGATGTTAAAAAGTTTATCAAGGAGTTCGACGATGCATCCATTGAAAAAAGAAAAGTATTCTCCGAAGGTTTAAGAACAACACTAAATAAATCGTTAGGCCCTACGTCAAGTTGGGGGTGTCCCTGTTGCGGGAAGTGATTATCTTCTCATCAATGCCCATATAATATAAAATATTATAGATTGTATTATTCTATAATTGAAAATATTTTTACCGATGCCATCTTTTTGCTTTCCATAAAAAAGTTTAACTTCGTTACATAAACGGAGAAACTCTTTTATTAAAGATATTAATATGCAGACTGTTGGCGCAGTCTGTTTTTATTTTATAAAGGTAATAATTTTTAATTATGAAAGTATATTACGATTTACCAGAAGGAGAAATAGAAGAAAGTTTATAGAAACTAATTTAATAACGTATGAAGGCAAAGAAAAAGAAAATATGCGAACCCTATATATAAATTTATCAAACGCCTATAAATTATTAAAAGAGAATATGTGTATTAAGCAAAAATATGAAATAATGTGGGGACTAAGAAGTATTGAGAATGAATTTAATGAAGGCGACGGATGTATAATAATTACTAAAGAGGGGAAAATACACACTAAAGATTTCACTCAGGAATTGAATGATAAAATAATGGATTTACTCTCAGAAATTAAATTTGAATAGCTATCAATTTGCTCTTTCAAAGAAGCTGTTTACCTAAAGATTAATTAAAATATGGAAAATGAAATCCCATTTCAATACGAAGGAAACCCTCCTGAATTTTTCAAAAAAGTCCTTTCCTTAAAAGTTAAAGAAATAATGAGTGATATTAAAAAGGAGGTGTTAGAAAATAAAGGATTTTTATTTCTGAATTATATAAATGATGCTGATATAGAGATTAAAGCCGCATGCAATAATCCTGAAACTTTAATGAAAATGACTATTAAATTACAGGGAATTATTTCTAAGAAAATTAGACTTAATTAATTTTTTGGTTCACCCCACAATATCTTTGTAAGTCACACGTATTCCCTCGCCGTACATTATGTTATTGGGTTTCTGATCTATTTTAAGAAAGAAATTGCCAAAATCCCCGGCAATTTCGCTACTGCCTGAAGCAATTTTAATCCCCTTTTTGCAAGACTTACCTTGCGCTTTGGCTTTTGTTGTAAACAAATTTACAAAAGCCCTGCTAACCTGCTTTACATAACGCAAAATTATAGGTTTTTTTAACTCAATTTAAATAATTATAAGATATTAAAAACTAAAAAACGCCCATAATTCTTATCAAGTTTATTATTTTGCCAAATTTTGGAGTCCTTTTCTCTCTCTCGTAACCCCTAATTGTTCCTTCATCAACATTTAAAAAATGAGCCATTTTTTCTTGACTCATACCATGTAGATATCGGTATTTCTTTATCCTCCCGCCCAAGGTTAATGTATCGATTTCAAACGGAAAATATCCTAAGAATTCTATGATCATGGGGTACATTGAAATTATTGGCTTGTTATGATTATTCTCCCAGGCATACACATATTGAGTATCTGTATCAAGAATTCTGGCTACCTGACTTTGTGAAAGTCCTAATTCAATTCGCTTATTTCTTAGCTTTTCACCCAAAGTGACAGGGTTAGGTATTATGCTCTTTTTGAAGTAGTTATATGGCACTTTGCCTTTAAATGGGAAAAGGTAACGCAAGGACAAGGATTCATGGAAGCGATCAGCATAAAGCTTGATGGAAAATCCAACGCCACTTTTGCCCGGGAAATTGTAACCCTTCTTTCTTCCATTGGCTGGCGCATTACTTCCAAAACTGTTCTTTTAAATTCCGGCAATTCATCTAAAAACAAAACACCATTATGCGCCAGCGAAATTTCTCCGGGCTGTGGCATTCCTCCGCCACCAACAAGCGCCACATCAGAAATAGTATGATGCGGCGAGCGAAACGGGCGTTTTGAAATCAATGTTGCATTTTCGGGAAGTTTGCCTGCTACGCTGTGTATCTTAGTTGTTTCCAAAGCTTCCTGCAAAGAGAGCGGAGGAAGAATTGTTGGTAAACGCTTTGCCAGCATGGTTTTTCCCGCTCCCGGAGGGCCGATTAAGATTGCATTGTGGCCACCGGCAGCGGCTATCTCCAACGCGCGTTTGATATTTTCCTGGCCTTTCACATCGCAGAAATCTATGTCAAAATCACTTTGTGCGTTTGCGAATTCTTCGCGGGTATTTACAACGGTTGGCTTAATGGAATTTTCATCTATAAAAAAATCAATTACTTCATTAATGTGCCCAACTCCATACACATTTAAATTATTGACCATCGCGGCTTCGCGCGCATTTTCTTTTGGTACAATCAATCCTTTGAAATTTTCCTTTCTTGCCTGGATAGCGATAGGCAACGCGCCTTTGATTGGACGAACCATACCATCAAGGCTTAGTTCGCCCATAATTACATAGTCTGTGAGTTTTTCCGCGTTTTCTAATTGTTCGCTTGCGCCAAGTGTTGCAAGGGCTATTGGAAGATCGAAAGCAGTACCACTTTTTTTGATATCGGCAGGCGCCAGGTTCACCACCACTTTTATTCTCGGGAAATGGTAACCGTTTGCTTTGATGGCACTTTCCATTCTTTCAAGGCTTTCTTTTACTGCATTGTCCGCAAGGCCAACAATAGAAGTGAATTTGCCACTACTTACATTTACTTCCACCGTGATGGTGATAGCTTCTACTCCATAAACAGCACTGCCGAAAGTTTTGACTAACATGTGGTGAAACAATTGATGGCAATGAAATTAGTGAAAAATAGTTGATAATAATTTCCATTTTAGTTTTAAATTTTATACGATTAAATTTGCTCCTTTTTAAACCCAATATTATTTGAGCAGCATAAAAAAATTAGCAGGACAAACGATGTGGTATGGAGTGAGCGCTATTGCCTTACGATTCATCAACTACCTGCTGACTCCCTATCTTACTTACACGCTGGCTAAAACAAGCGATTACGGTAAGATGGGTCTGATATATGCTGCAATTCCACTTCTGAATGTGATATTTACTTATGGCTTTGAAACAACTTATTTCCGTTTTTCATTACGTAAAGAATATAAAAATTCTCTCTACAACACGGCCGCTCTTTCTCTGATTTTCTCCACAATATTATTGACCATTTTACTTTGGCTGGCACGCGATTCTTTCGCCGATGCCATAGGATTAAAAGATGTGCCAACAATTGCGTATCTGGGTATTTTTATAATTGCGTTCGATGCATTAGGTACTATTCCTTTTGCTAAACTTCGGTTAGAAGAAAGACCCCGAAAATACGCATTGATAAAGGTTGGCGGAATATTGATCAATATATTTTTCGTATGGTTTTTTATCGGCTATTGCCCTTCTCAAATTGCAAAAAATTCAAATTCCTTTGTATTGCTATTCTTTAACAGTAATACAAATCCGATAGTTTACGTAATGATTGCAAATCTTATTCAATCAGTGCTTACACTTATATTGCTAGGCAAAGAAGTCTCGATGATAAAATTGAAATTCAATTTTACTTTATGGAAAGAGATGATGATTTATTCGTTACCACTTATCATTGTGGGCATGGGAGGAATGATAAATGAAACTTTCGATCGGCTAATGCTGAGATGGTGGCTGCCAGTTTCACCAATTGCCGCAGATCAACAAGTGGGTATTTACAATGCTTGCTATAAATTGGCCCTGTTGATAACACTTTTTGTTGCTGCATTTAAATTAGGTGCAGAACCATTTTTCTTTAAGCAGGCAGAAGAGCAAAATCCACAAAAAGTGTACGCCAGGGTGATGAAATTTTTTGTAATAATTGTTACTACAATGTTCCTCCTGGTAAGTATGTATATTCCAATATGGAAACATTTTATAGGCCCAAAATATTGGGCCGGGTTAAGAGTAGTTCCGATTTTGCTTTTGGCAAATATTTTTTTAGGAATCTATTACAATCTTGCCATCTGGTACAAACTAAAACAAAAAACTCTTTCAGGAGCCTATATCACTTTGATTGGAGCAACTATTACCATAATTCTAAATTATATTTTTATTCCAAGATATGGATACATAGCATGCGCCTGGACAACCTTCCTTTGTTATCTTATTATGATGATAATCTGCTTTATATGGGGCCAGAAAGAATACCCGATCCCTTATGCATGGAAAAAACTTAGTGCTTACATTATCATCGTGGTCCTTTTATTTTTTATTCACGAAGGCGTAATTCATTTTTTTAAAGGAAATCTTACCAACTTTATATCTGCAACTTTATTACTCGCATTATACGTATGGTTTGTTTTGAATGTTGAATGGAAAGAATTTCAGCGGTTGCCTGTTGTAGGAAAGTATTTTAAATCCGGGAATATAGTGGCGGGAAGAAAATAAATAAAGTTTCGCGATTACAGTAAACGAACAAAAAGAAGAGATTTTTATTTGCAGCAAAGCATCTCCGCGGTCTGAACTGCAGACGGGACCGCTATTTCTATTGCACTACAATCAAATTTGTGAAAAGTGGCTGGAACAATGCGGCTTAATATTTTTCCAGGAATTGTAGTGAACTGATAAATAATTGGGATTCTTTTTTTCGCAGGTGTAAAATTGTTGGTAAAAATGCGTGAAATTATCTTTTCTCATTGTTGTCTATTTTGACGGTATCCCTTACCTTTGCCGCCAAATTGAAATTAAGGACTTTTTAACAATCATTTTATGGCAAATACGGGGAAAATAAAACAAATTATCGGCGCGGTGGTGGATGTTCATTTTGATGGCGACAACAACCTTCCTGAAATATTTCACGCTCTGGAACTCACAAAGGAAAACGGCGATAAACTGGTGTTGGAAGTTCAGCAGCATTTGGGTGAAGATAGTGTTCGTTGTATAGCGATGGATGGAACTGAAGGTTTGAAACGCGGTATGGAAGTAGTAGATACCGGTTCTCCCATATTAATGCCTATTGGTGAAGATATCAACGGGCGTTTATTTAATGTTACAGGCGATGCGATTGACGGTTTGCCCCAGGTGAGCAAAAAGAATGGCCGTCCGATTCATAATAAACCGCCTTTATTTGAGAACTTAAGTACAGCCACCGAAATTTTATTTACCGGTATTAAGGTAATTGATCTTATTGAGCCTTATGCAAAGGGCGGTAAGATCGGTTTATTTGGCGGTGCTGGTGTAGGCAAAACAGTATTAATCCAGGAATTGATTAACAATATTGCGAAAGCTTACAGCGGACTTTCAGTATTTGCAGGTGTGGGAGAAAGAACCCGCGAAGGAAATGACCTGATGCGTGAGATGATTGAAGCAGGCATCATGAAATATGGTGACAAATTTATTCACAGCATGGAAGAAGGCGGATGGGATTTGGATACTGTGAACATGGAAGAGTTGAAAGAATCTAAAGCAACTTTTGTATTCGGCCAAATGAATGAACCGCCGGGAGCAAGAGCTCGTGTGGCTTTGAGCGGATTGACGGTTGCTGAATATTTCCGCGATGGTGATGGCACCGGAAAAGGAAAAGACATTTTGTTTTTCGTAGATAATATATTCCGTTTTACACAGGCGGGTTCAGAAGTTTCTGCATTGCTCGGACGGATGCCGTCGGCCGTGGGATATCAGCCTACTTTGGCTACGGAAATGGGTTTGATGCAGGAAAGAATTACCTCTACAAAGAACGGTTCAATTACATCTGTGCAGGCGGTTTATGTACCTGCGGATGACCTAACGGATCCTGCTCCTGCAACCACTTTTGCGCATTTGGATGCCACAACGGTATTGAGCAGAAAGATTGCGGATTTGGGAATTTACCCTGCGGTGGATCCATTGGATTCTACTTCGAGAATTCTTTCCCCTGCTATTGTTGGTGATGAGCATTATGATTGTGCCAACAGGGTTAAATTAACATTACAGCGCTACAAAGAATTACAGGACATTATCGCCATTCTTGGTTTGGATGAATTGAGTGATGAAGATAAACTAACAGTGAGCCGCGCACGAAGAGTGCAACGTTTCCTTTCTCAGCCATTCCATGTGGCAGAACAATTTACCGGTTTGAAAGGCGTATTGGTTTCTATTGAAGATACCATCCGAGGGTTCAATGCTATTATGGACGGAGAAGTAGATGAATATCCTGAAGCGGCGTTTAACCTGGTGGGTAACCTGGAGGATGCAATAGCGAAAGGTAAAAAAATGATGGAGGCGGCGAATTCTTAATTAGCTAATTAGCTAATTAGCCAATCAGCTAATTATAAAAAGTATGACTTTAGAAATTTTAACACCGGAGAAAAAAATTTTTAGCGGAGATGTATACGGAGTACGGTTGCCTGGTATAGGTGGCGTTTTTGAGGTGCTTGAAAAACATGCCCCCATAGTGAGCGCCTTAAAGACGGGCACATTGAAAATCCTAAAAGATAAAAACACTTCTACTCAATACAGCATTCAGGGAGGTTTTGTAGAAGTGATCCATAATAAAGCTACCGTGCTGGTCGAAGGGGCGAAGCAAAGCTAACAAGGTTGTATTGTTAAGTTTATTAAGGTTGTCCCCGAAAATGCCTAAGAAAATATTTCAAAAAGTTGGCCCCCATTTTTTAAAGTTCAGGTGCTTTTGCTATTGTGCATTACGTATCATCTGACGACCCTATGCAGAAGATGCATTGATAAATTGTATCGCCTTTTCTAATCTTTGCTCATAACTCCCCGAAATAACGGTCCATGGTGTGGATTGGTTTACCATCAGTTCTTTGTAAAAAAGAAATAGGGTTCTTCTTATCTTATCATCAGGATATTCTCTTAGCGCGTCTTCTACCCATGGTAGATCCACGTCGCACAGCAAATACAAGTCATATTTTCTTTGAGCAATTTGATTTAATATCCAGTTATGGCATTTATTAAAAACATATTCGGCCCACACTTTCATTACATACATGTCGGTGTCAATGAAGGCTAAAGGCTGAAGGCTAAAGGTGGAAAGCTGAAAGTCCTTTGCTAAAACCTCTCTGCTAATATCTTCTTCCAATTCTATCTGTGCTTTCGCTATGGTGAGCAAATCGTCATAGGTATATTCAGGGCCATTTTTTTCTAAATACTCTCTTGCGTATTCCGGCACCCACAGGGTATTGTAATGTTTCGCAAGCTTTTCGCAAAGCATACTTTTTCCTGTTGACTCAGGGCCTATAACGACAACTTTTTTAATTATTTCCATTCTCATATTTCTTGTTCATTCAACAAATATTCATTCGCTCTTTTTTTCCATTCTATCAATCCCCAAAATGCAAAAATCAAAAGAATGATATAGTACACGCTGGTAAAGACGTAATGCTTCACGAAGTATAAGGGAATTGAAGCAATATTAGTAGCGATCCACCAATACCAGCTTTCTACTTTTTTGCGCGCCATAAGCCACATTCCGGTAAAAGCAGTGGAACTTGCAAAAGCATCAGCCCAAGGAATAGCACCCGGCGCAAAATCCTTTTTCAGGTACGAAAGAGCAAAAAAGATGGCCACATAAAACGATGCGAAAAAGAGGAGTTCCTGCGTCCATTCTTTTTTATTGCTCCACGTAATATTTACGATATGTTCTTGTTGTTGATTTTTTTTGGCCCACAATATCCAGCCATAAATACTCATAATAGTATAATACATATTAACACTCGCTTCACCCAGAAGGCTTCCTTTAAAACTAAGGTAAACGTAAAAGATAGTATTGATAAGACCCGTGGGATAGACCCATATATTTTCCTTTCTCGAAAACCAAACACTTACAATCCCGGACACTACTGCAATATATTCCAACCACGTGGTTTCTTTCATCCCTGCAATGAACTGGCTGTAGATTTCCGGAAAGCTCAAATTAAAAATTTAGCGTCAAAAATAAAGGATTTAAGAATCTCAAAACGTACCAAAATGGTGGTGGCGAAATAATCTAATTGAATCAATCTTCAGTAAACGAATAAAAAAGAGGATTTTTATTTTTTATAGAAACCTACCAATCGTGCTCATACAGTTAATTATTAACGTGCGGCGTTCCATTTATGATCATACTAGATCAAAATTGTTAATAAATGTTGCTTTACTGTATGCCTTTTAATTTAATGCAAAATATTTGAAGGTTTTTTAGGAAATTTGCAGTTCTAATCAAAAATATTAAAATGAGCAAGACTTCCAGCACCCTATTTGATAAAGTTTGGGATTCTCATGTGGTGCGTAAAATTGAAGATGGTCCTGATGTCTTCTTTATTGATCGCCATTTTATTCATGAAGTTACCAGTCCCGTCGCTTTTGGAGGTTTACAAAGTAGAGGGTTGAACGTAATGTTTGCCAACAAAACATTTGCAACAGCCGATCACAACACGCCTACCATCAACCAGCACTTGCCGGTGCAAGATCCTCTTTCTGCCAAACAGTTGAAAGCATTGGAAACGAATTCGGCAAAATATGGTATTTCACATTGGGGATTAAATAATCCAAAGAATGGAATTGTACATGTAGTTGGTCCCGAAAACGGAATTACGCTACCGGGCATGACGATTGTTTGTGGTGATTCTCACACATCAACACACGGAGCGTTTGGTGCTATTGCTTTTGGCATAGGAACTTCAGAGGTGGAAATGGTACTTGCCTCGCAATGTATTATGCAGCCAAAGCCTAAAAAGATGCGTATTAATGTAAATGGGAAATTGGGCAAAGGAGTTACAGCAAAAGATGTTGCGCTTTATGTTATTTCAAAATTAACCGCAGCCGGAGCTACAGGTTATTTTGTAGAATTTGCCGGCGAAGTTTTTGAAAATTTGAGCATGGAAGGTAGAATGACTGTGTGTAATATGAGCATCGAAATGGGCGCACGCGGCGGAATGATCGCTCCCGATGAAACAACTTTTGCTTATTTGAAAGGAAAAGATAAAGCGCCCAAAGGTGAAGCATGGGATATAGCGCTTGCCTATTGGAAAACTTTAAAAACGGACGCTGACGCAACATTTGATAAAGAATATAATTTTGATGCAGCAGATATTGAACCTATGATCACCTTTGGTACTAACCCTGGAATGGGCATGGGTATTAGCAAACATATTCCTGTTTCAAAAGATACGGCCAGCGGAAATGCCAGTTATGAAAAATCGCTTAATTACATGGGCTTCCATGAAGACGATTCGATGCTTGGAAAGAAAGTGGATTATGTATTTATAGGAAGCTGCACCAATGGACGAATCGAAGATTTTCGCGCTTTTGCTTCTATCATAAAAGGAAGAAAAAAAGCGGATCATGTTACTGCATGGGTCGTTCCGGGTTCTCATGTGGTAGAGCAACAAATAAAAGATGAAGGCATTTTAGATATTTTACATGAAGCAGGATTCGAATTACGCCAGCCCGGCTGTTCTGCGTGTTTGGCAATGAATGACGATAAAATTCCTGCAGGCAAATATGCAGTTAGCACAAGTAACAGAAACTTTGAAGGAAGACAAGGGCCGGGTGCAAGAACGATGTTAGCGAGCCCATTGGTAGCGGCGGCAGCGGCTGTTACTGGAGTTGTGACAGACCCAAGAGAACTACTTTAAATGTGGGATGTATGACTTAGGATACCTGATGTAAGACCTAAGATAACCTTGAACTTTAAACTAAAAACTACGAACTAAATAAAAATGGCTTACGATAAATTTACAGTGCTTACAAGTACAGCAGTTCCAATGCCGATTGAGAATGTGGATACAGACCAGATCATTCCTGCGCGTTTTCTAAAAGCAACCGAGCGTAAGGGCTTCGGTGATAATCTTTTTCGCGACTGGAGGTACAATTCAGATGATTCTCCAAAAAAGGATTTTGTTTTAAACAATCCAATTTATTCAGGAAAAATTTTGGTGGGTGGCAAAAATTTTGGAAGCGGAAGTAGCAGAGAGCATGCTGCCTGGGCCATATATGATTACGGTTTTCGTGCAGTGGTTTCCAGTTTCTTTGCGGATATATTTAAGAACAATTCAATCAACGTAGGCATTCTTCCTGTACAGGTAAGTGAAGAATTTTTAATAAAAATTTTTAGTGCGATTGAAGCACACCCTAAAGCCCAATTCGAAATCAATCTTCCGGATCAGACTATAACCATTCTCGCTACCGGCGAACAAGAGTCGTTCGATATTAACGGCTATAAAAAACACAACCTGACGAATGGTTTTGATGATATAGATTATTTGCAGGCTATGAAAGAAGACATCCAATCATTTGCTGAAAAGAGTTTATACTAATTGAGATCATAACAAACTAAAATGCCAAAAAATCAGCGACACATTGAGATAATGGATACCACTCTTCGCGATGGCGAACAGACAAGTGGCGTTTCATTTTCTTCTGTCGAAAAATTAACCATTGCCAAGCTTTTATTAACTGAATTAAAAGTTGACCGCATAGAGATCGCTTCAGCACGCGTATCTGAAGGCGAATTTGATGCGGTAAAAAAAATAACCAGGTGGGCAAAAGCAAACAAACTATTGAACAGGGTGGAAGTGCTCACATTTGTGGATGGAGACGTATCTGTAGAATGGATGGTAAAAGCAGGTGCTAAAGTGATGAACCTGCTCACCAAAGGCTCTCTCAATCATTTAACGCACCAGCTTAAGAAGAAGCCGGAACAGCATTTTGCTGAAATCGCTGAAGTAATAAAATTGGCTAGAAAAAAAGGTATTGACACCAATGTTTATCTTGAAGACTGGAGTAATGGCATGCGTGATTCAAAAGAATATGTATTTCAATATCTCGATTTTCTTTCTACACAGCCGGTGAAACGGATTATGCTTCCTGATACACTGGGCGTATTGACTCCTTCTGAATCTTATGAATTTGTTTCTGAAATTGTTCAACGTTATCCAAAAATACATTTCGATTTTCATGCGCATAATGATTATGACCTGGGTACAGCCAATGTGTTGGAAGCCTTAAAGGCGGGCGCATCGGGGATACATTTGACCGTAAATGGTATGGGTGAACGTGCGGGCAATGCACCATTGGCAAGTGCAATAGCTGTGATTAATGATTTTATGCCCGAACTGAAAACATCAGTTGCAGAAAAGTCTTTGTATAGCGTAAGCAAGTTGGTCGAGACTTTTTCAGGGTTTCGTATCTCTGCTAACAAGCCCGTTGTAGGAGAAAATGTATTCACCCAAACGGCAGGCATACACGCAGATGGTGATAAAAAGAATAAACTCTATTTCAGTAACCTGATGCCTGAACGCTTTGGCCGCCAACGTAAATATGCTCTAGGCAAAACAAGTGGGAAAGCAAATATCGAAAACAATCTTTTGCAACTGGGCATTCATCTTTCCGACCAGGATTTGAAAAAAGTAACTCAACGCATTATTGAATTGGGCGACAGAAAAGAAATAGTTAGCCCGGCAGATCTTCCTTACATTATTTCAGATGTGTTGGATAGTGTAACGATCGAACAAAAAGTGCGGATTGAAGATTATGTGCTAACGCATTCCAAGGATTTGAATCCATCAGTTACATTAAAGATTTGCATTGAAGGCCAATCCTTTGAAGAACTTGCCCAGGGAGATGGCCAATACGATGCTTTTATGAATGCGTTAAAAAAGATTTACAAACAAAAGAAAATCGCGCTCCCTGAGCTAACTGATTATGCCGTACGCATTCCTCCAGGTGGTAAAAGTGATGCCTTTTGCGAGACAATTATTACATGGCGGCATAATGGACGCGAGTTTAAAACACGCGGGCTTGATAGCGACCAAACGGTTGCGGCGATTAAATCGACTTTGAAGATGCTGAATAGTATTTAGCAGGCAAGAGGAAGAAAGGCAAGAGGCAAAGAGGAAAAAAGATAAAACTGAAAGTATTTTTTAAATGAGTTTAATTAAATCTTATAGAGATCTTTTTATTTGGCAAAAGTCTATGGTTTTAGTGATGGAAGTTTATGAAATCACTAAGGCCTTTCCGAGTTCTGAGATATATGGTTTAACGAGTCAGTTGAGACGAAGTGCCGTTTCTGTCCCAAGTAATATCGCGGAAGGATATGGTAGGAAATCCACCAATGACTATAAAAGATTTTTGCAAATATCTGTGGGCTCTTTGTATGAATTACAAACTCAAATTGAAATAGCTTTCAACCTAAAATATTTGGTTGAACAAAAGCAAAAAGGAATTATAGATTTAAGTATTGAGATAGACAAAATGTTGTATTCAATTATTCAAAAAATAAAATAAGCAGGATTGATTCGGTAAAAGGCATTTCTCTTTGCCTCTTGCCTTACAACTCTTGCCTCGTAAATCAAATGGCAAACAAACACATTCTAATTGTTCCCGGCGATGGTATAGGCCAGGAAGTAACAGCAGTAGGAAAAAAAGTATTGGACAAAATAGCGGCAAAGTTCGGCCATACTTTCACGTATGATACGGCCTTAATCGGTCATGCAGCTATCGAAGCAACCGGAAACCCTTTGCCGGATGAATCGTTAGAAAAAATGCGTAAATCAGATGCCGTTTTGTTTGGAGCCGTTGGCCATCCCAAATATGACAACGACCCATCTGCCAAAGTAAGGCCGGAGCAAGGTTTGCTGAAGATGAGAAAAGAGTTAGGCTTGTACGCGAATATTCGTCCTATTAAATTGTTTGATGAATTACTCGGAGCTTCCAGTATCAAACCAGAAATATTAAAAGGTGCGGATATTTTATTTTTCCGCGAATTAACAGGAGATATTTATTTCGGTGAAAAAGGCAGAAAAAATAATGGCGACACCGCTTATGACGTCGCTGAATACAGCCGCTATGAAGTGGACCGTATTGCCCGCAAAGCTTTTGACGCAGCGCGTACCAGGAGAAAGAAATTATGCTCTGTTGATAAAGCCAATGTGCTTGAAACCTCCAGGTTATGGCGCGAAGTGGTACAAAAAGTGGCGTTGGATTATCCTGATATTGAAGTGGAACACCAGTTTGTTGACGCTACAGCAATGCTCCTGATAAAAGATCCACGCAGATTTGATGTAGTAGTTACCGCAAATCTTTTTGGAGATATTTTGACGGATGAAGCATCGCAGATTGCCGGTTCAATGGGTATGCTGGCTAGTGCATCTATCGGCGACGGAACAGGGGTGTATGAGCCGATTCACGGGTCAGCCCATGATATTACCGGAAAAGGACTTGCGAATCCTTTGGCCTCTATTTTATCGGCAGCCTTATTGCTAGATATTTCTTTCAAAATGAAAACAGAATCTGAATCGGTAATAGCCGCTGTGGACGCGGTATTGAAAGCCGGTTGGCGTACAAGAGATATCGCAGATGCCAAAACCGAAGCAAGCAAAATATTAGGAACAGAAGCAATGGGCGAAGCCGTTTTGAAGCAGTTGTGATTTCTTAAAGAAATTAAAAAGGAGCGTTTGAGCTCTCTTCTTTGCAGAAGAAAATTCTGAGAAGCGAATTGAGAAAAAATTTGTAGATAAGATCCAATTCATTCTGAATACTAAATAAGAATCCGGGGAATTTGTTTGTTTACTGTTTCCTTCTCAAATCGAGGTTCCTATTTCGCAAGGCGTAATATATTAATGATTTATTTCAGAAAGCCTGATCTTCTCGTCCTCTGTTGAGAAATTTATATGGCTTCGCTTATTTCTTCAATGCATCATCCACAATAGATTGCGCTTCTTCAATAATTTTGTTCAAATGATCTTTACCTAAAAAACTTTCCGCATAAATTTTATAAATATCTTCTGTTCCTGAAGGACGTGCGGCAAACCATCCGTTTTCGGAAGTAACTTTTAACCCGCCGATTGAGGCGCGATTGCCCGGCGCATTCGTAAGTATGCTTGTTATTTTCTCACCCGCTAATTGTTTTTGCTGAACCATAGATGGAGATAACTTACTTAGCTTTTGTTTTTGCTCCGGGGTTGCTTTAGCTTCAACGCGATCATAAACAGAATTACCCAATTCTTTGGCCAATTCTTTATAAATTTCCCCGGGATCTTTTTCGGTAACTGCTGTTATTTCGGCAGAAAGTAACGCTGCAATAATACCATCTTTATCTGTTGTCCACGTTTTTCCATTCATTCGCAGAAATGAGGCCCCGGCGCTTTCTTCTCCTACAAAACCCATGGAACCATTCAACAGGCCATCCACAAACCATTTAAACCCAACAGGCACTTCTACTACTTTTCGATTAATCTTTGCTGCTACACGGTCAATCATCTGGCTGCTTACCAGGGTTTTTCCAACCATCGTTTTTTCTTTCCATTGCGGACGATGATTAAAAAGATAAAATATGCAAACGGATAAATAATGATTAGGTGGTAATAATCCAACGCTTTTAGTTACAATGCCATGCCGGTCGTGATCGGTGTCGCAGGCAAAAGCGATGTCAAATTTATCTTTCAATCCTACTAAACTTTCCATCGCATAAGGTGAGGAAGGATCCATGCGTATTTGACCGTCCCAATCAACGGTCATAAATCTGAAAGTGGGATCTACATTTTTTTGAGTGACAGTGAGATTAAGTTTATAATGCTCCGCGATAGGCTCCCAGTAATGTACGCCTGCACCACCCAAAGGGTCCACGCCGAGTTTCAATTTTGAATCGCATATTTTTTTCAGGTCAACCACATTCATCAAATCATTGATGTAAGGCGTAAGGAAATTATATTGATGTGTACTCGAAGTTTTAAGTGCTTTAGAATAGATCATTCGCTTTACTTCTTTCAAATTATTTTCTAAAATCTCATTGGCTTTTTTTTCAATCCAGCTTGTGATACCGGATTCTGCCGGGCCGCCATGAGGCGGATTATATTTAAATCCACCATCATTAGGAGGATTATGAGAAGGCGTAATTACAATCCCATCAGCCAAACCTGTTTTTCGTTTACTGTTGTACGTTAGTATGGCATGAGAAATAACCGGCGTGGGTGTATATTCATCTTTTTCGGCAATCATCACTTCCACTCCATTTGCTGCCAAAACTTCTATTGCTGAAATGTGTGCGGGTATTGACAGTGCGTGTGTATCCATTCCCAAAAAAAGTGGCCCGTCAATCTTTTGATGTTTACGGTAAAGACATATTGCCTGCGTAATAGCAAGAATGTGATTTTCATTAAATGAATTATTGAATGAAGATCCGCGGTGCCCCGATGTTCCAAAAGATACACGTTGTGCCTGGATAGAAGGATTAGGCCTTTCGGAATAATAGGCGCTGATAAGCCGGGGAATATTTATAAGAATTTCGGGTGGTGCTGGTTTACCGGCGAGTGGGCTTATTTTCATATGCTGTAAATTTAATAAATTTATTTTTCCATATCCTTATTATACTTTCCGCTCCTGGCGGTGGCATCAAGTTTAGCCCGTTTGTACAAAAGTTTTTGGGCTTCTTCAATATTTGCATCCTTTCCTTTCCACGCTTCGATAGCCGGTTGCTGAATGGCTCTTGCAAAAGAGAAGGTAACTATCCATGGTAAACGATTTATAAAATTTTTATTGATGGCATTCAAATGCGCTGTGGCTGCTTCCGGCGATTGGCCACCTGATAAAAATGCAATGGCAGGCACACTTGCCGGCACCGATTCAAGCAAACAGTTTACAGTTGCTTCAGCTACTTCGCCCACATTATTTTTTTCGGGGCTTTCCAAACCTTGTATCACCATATTGGGTTTTAGAATGATGCCTTCCAGGTTAATCCGGTATTTATAAAGCTGATAAAAAAGAATTTTCTGTACCTGTTCACTTACATCAAAACATTTTTGAATGGAATGATTGCCATTCATTAAAACTTCTGGTTCTACAATCGGTACAATGTCTGCTTCCTGGCATAGAGCTGCGTAACGCGCCAGTGCGTGCGCATTGGCTGTGATACATTGTGTGGATGGAATACCTTCACCAATTGTAATCACAGCCCGCCATTTGGCAAAGCGGGCGCCCATTTTTTTGTACCCGGCTAATCGTTCCCGCAAACCATCCAAACCTTCGGTAATTTTTTCATTGGGAAAAGCTGCCATGGATTTGGCATGCTCGTCCACTTTTATTCCCGGAATAATTCCTGCTTTTATTAATACCTCTGCCATGGGAATTCCGTCTTTTGTTTGTTGCCTGATAGTTTCATCAAACAAAATAGCACCACCTATACTTTCATTTAAACCCCGTGTAGACACAATCAGTTCACGATATTTACGTCGCATCTCAACGGTTTGCGGAATACCGGCCGCGGCAAAACGTTTGTTGCATGTTTCAATGCTTTCATCCATAGCCAGCAAACCTTTATTTCCTGCAAAAAGTTGTTGAATGGTGTCTTTTAGAATTTGTTGGTTCATCTGTTTTTTGTTTTTTTAATAATAACACTTTACTATGCTTCTACTATCATCTTGCCTGTATTTTCCCCGCTAAATAACCCAAGGAAAGCTTGAGGCAATTTTTCAAAACCATGCACTATTGTTTCAGAGTATTGTAATTTTCCTTCCTTCAGCCATTGTGCTAAATGCTTAATTCTTTCCGGAAAATGTTCTTGAAAATTACTTACAATAAATCCCTGCATTAAAACACTTCTTGTTAGCAACATTGGCTGTAATCTTGGCCCCATAGGTTTTTCAGTGGTATTGTATAATGAAATCTGTCCGCATAAAGGTATCCTTGCATGAAAATTAATGTTACTGATAACTGCATCGGAAATTTCGCCTCCCACATTATCAAAGTAAATATCCACCCCTTTCGGACATGCATTTGCGATTGCTTTTTTCATGTCGGCAGTGGTTTTATAATTGATGATATCATCAAAACCAAATTCTTCTTTTAGTAGTTTTATTTTTTCATCGGAGCCCGCAATTCCGACTACATAACATCCCTGAATTTTTGCAATTTGTCCCACAGCCATACCCACAGCTCCTGCAGCACCGGACACCACAACCGTTTCTCCGGTTTTGGGTTTTCCAATATACATCAATCCAAAATAAGCCGTAAGTCCCGTCAGGCCTAATATACCTAAAAAATAACTTGCCGGCGCAAGTGTAGTGTCAATCTTTTGAATTCCTTTCCCTGAGCTAATCATTTGTTTTCGCCAGGGTAGATTTCCGGTTACTAAATCATCAATTTTAAAATCATCTGATTTGCTTTCCTTTACTCTTGCTACTACACCACCAGTAATCGGCTTTTCTGTTTCAAAAGGGGGCGCATATGATTTCACATCATTCATTCTGCCACGCATATAGGGGTCAACAGAATAATACATGCCTTCTAATAATACCTCACCATCCTGGATAGCCAGTAATTCCAAATCTTCCATCTTAAAGTTATCTGCTGTCGGTAATCCTTTTGGTCTCGATGTCAATATAATTTGTGTCGTTTCCATCCTCTTTATTTTTGCGTTTTTAATTCCATTCCCAATTTATGATTTCAGTTATGTCTGGCGTTAATCATTGCTTGCCCATATTTGTTCGTTCACTGCTTCTGGAGTTACTTCCTTTTTCATTTTAATATTAAATTATTCTCGTCGATTATTTATCATGCGGCATTTTTATTAGTGCTGCCATAGAATTGAATTGTCCTCGGTAGGAACTGCAATATTTTCATAACACGGAACTATTCTTACTGTATATTCAATGGGCGTTCTTTTTGTGTGAACCTCTGCATGATAAATATGCTGCTGATTATTTTCTGAAGTAGATTGTAATTTCATTTTAATTATTTCATGATCTTTATTGTTAATTCCGTTTGCAAAAAGTTCTACTGAAATTTTATCCTTGACATCATTATCAAAAAAGACGGTTGCATGAAAAGAATAGCCATTTTCGATTGCTTCCGTTTTTACTTGGCCGAAGTGTATTTTACCCCATTCGCTTTGCAAAGAATGTTTTGCGTCAACAATCCTTTCCCCTTCCGCTCCTTTTTCTGCAGCTCTTTTTAGAAAATTTGAAGCCGCAGGTAAATAAAAATTTTCAGTGTATTCACGCACCGTTCTGTTCGCTGAAAATTCTGGCGTTAATGTGGCCATACTATTTCTCATCTTCTCTATCCATTTTTCCGGAATGCCTTTTTCATTTCGTGAATAAAATTCAGGAACGATATTGTGTTCCAGCAAATCATATAATGCATTGGCTTCAGCAGCATCCCACGCAGGATCGTCTCCATGTTCCTGCATATCGCCCAATACCCAGCCTACTTCCGGGGTATAAGCTTCAGCCCACCATCCATCCAGTTCAGATAAATTGATACCGCCATTTACCAAAACTTTCATCCCGCTCGTACCACAGGCTTCCCATGGGCGCCGTGGCGTATTTACCCATACGTCCACTCCCTGCACAAGTTGCTCGGTTAATTGCATATCATAATCACTTAGAAAAATAACATGTTTATATAAATTGTGTTGTTGAATAAATTGATTCCATTCGCGAATTAAAGCTTTGCCACTTTCATCTGATGGAGGCGCTTTACCGGCAATAACCAATTGTACCGGGTGTTTGGGATTGGTAAGTATTCTTATAAATCTTTCCGCATCATGCATTAAAAGATTGGGCCTTTTGTACGGGACAAATCTGCGTGCAAAACCTAAGGTTAAAATATTGGGATCGAAAACATCTTGCGCAGCTTCTATTACGGCCTCATGCAATCCCGAAACTTTGGCTTGCGTTTCAAATCTTTTTCGTACATAATTCACAAAATTATTGCGCGATTTGTTTCGAAAGTTCCAAAGCGTATCATCCGGTATTTTTGCTATGTCTTGTTCTAAAGTTTCCAGGTCGCCTTTCCACCGACCTTTGCCACAGACCTTTGTCCATAATTCATCTGCAAATTGAGAATCCCAGCTTGGCGCATGCACCCCGTTTGTTACAGAGCCGACAGGAACTTCGTCTACGGGCCACCGTGGAAAAAGATTTGAAAATAAATGCCTGCTTACCCTGCCATGCAGTTTGCTCACCCCATTTATAGAATTTGAACCTCTCATGGCCAGATATGCCATATTAAAATATTCATCGTGGTTAACGGCGTCCTGTCTTCCAAGTGCCATTAATGAATTGAAATCGATATGAAGTTCATTTTTAGAATAGTCCTCAAAATATTGCCTCATAAGATCGGGGCTGAAATGGTCAAAACCTGCAGCCACAGCGGTATGTGAGGTGAATATATTCCCTGCTCTGGTTACTGCAAGAGCTGTTTCAAAAGATACATCATTTTCTTTCATAAACTGGCAAGTCCTTTCCAATACTAAAAATGCTGCGTGTCCTTCATTTAGATGGCATACTTCGGGTTTGATATTAAGTGCCTGCAGCAATCTCATTCCTCCAATGCCAAGCAGTATTTCCTGCTTGATGCGGAGGTCTGAATCGCCGCCATATATTTCGCTCGTTATTCCACGAAAGGCAGGTAAGTTAGCCGGATCATTGCTGTCCATCAAATATAATTTACGATTTCCTACCTGAACCTGCCAAGCCCTGATACAAAGCGGCTGGCCCGACAAATTAATCTGAAACCGAAGCCATTCTCCATCCGGCAAACGTAAAGGAGTAACGGGCAACTGACCGGGATCATTATAAGGAAACAGCGCCTGCTGTGATCCATATTTATCAAACTGTTGCCTAAAATATCCCTGTTGATAAAGAAGTCCGATTGCAACAACCGGAACGCCTAAATCACACGCAGATTTCAACTGGTCTCCGGCTACATTTCCCAATCCTCCTACATAAATTGGGAGCGCTTCGCTTAGCATATATTCCATGCTGAAATAGGCTACTGTTTTTAAAGGTGAATCAGGATGAGCTTTCTGAAACCATGCCTTGGAAGATGCGTGTTGATCTTTTGTTTTTATAAGTTCATTTATTTTCTCACGAAAACCAGGATCATCCATTTGTTGTTTAAGCTGATCCCTGGAAACGGTTTGTAAAACAAATAAAGGATTGTTGGTTTGTTCCCAAAGGGATGGGTCTAATTGTTTCCACAGTTCATCTGCCGAGTGATTCCACGACCAGCGTATGTCCAATGCAAGGGCTAATAAAGAATCAAAACCCTCAATACCTTCAGGTAAAAGACTGTAAAATTTGTTGTTAAACTCTGTTTTCATATATTTATGATTTTTACCGCTTGGGAGTATGTTGCTGTATTCGCACGCCGATTAATTGTTTTTAAAAAGGTCTTTTAAAATTGTGTTCATCTGTCCTCACCGTAAGTAATAACTGTACCGGTATTTGATAAGCCGCTGGATCCGCTTACATCCCTAAAAATATGAGATCTTGTGTGATCCATCGCGCTACGCCCCATCGAAGCTGCAAGTAAAGCAGACACATGCCTCCTCTTTCTCTTTCCCGCTTCTATTGGACTGAGTGTTTGTTTGTCCGTGGTTTCATCCATATCCGATTGCTGATTTTCGGCTAAAAGTTTCTGGTGAATAGTTGTTGCTATATCCGTATGGTCTTTTGATTGCTGTATTTGAAAATTGAAGTGACTTTCAAACTCCTTTGCGGACGCTTTACAGACAATGTCATTTAATTCGCTGATCTGAAGTGCCCAGGCGCTGCCCATGCTTATCAATTCTGCCGCACAACGGGAAAGAATGGCGCATTCGTCTTGGTAAGCAATCGGATTTGTAGTATTCGTTTCTTTTTTTGTGGAATCCTGGTAAATGATAAATGCCTCTTTTGCACAGGCTCTGCAGGATGCTGCACAATCCTTGCAATGTTCCATGGTCACATGTTTTTCACATTCTTCAGCGCAGGCATCGCAGATCAGGGCACATAAACCGCAAATTTTTGTTAAGTACGCACTATTCAGCGTCAATAGTTCCGCAGATGCGCGGCATATCACTGCACATTCCAAGTCGAGCCTGATACATTTTACAAGATTTTGAACTTCTTTTTCTTCGAGGCATAAAATAGCGCAATGGCTGCAGAGTGGTGCACACTCAATGCACGCATCTATGCATTTTTGATATAGATGATTTTGCATAATAACTTATTTTATATTAAACAGATCAGTAGTTGTTGAAGAATACAAGTCTCCTGTTTTTATCATCTGAATTGTTGTTTTAAATTGATGAGCCAGGAATCAAATGGTTTGAATGCAAGCAAGGTTTGTACGGGGGAGAACGCGCAGAAAATTTTACCAACATGATAAGTGGTAATTTATTTTTTGATTCATTTGATCTCATTTGATAATTAATGTTGAAGAGGATAACCAGATTATTCAACCGCAATTTTTTTGCCATGTTAGCAAGTCTCTATCTTTAGAAACTTATTTTCGCAAATGGAAACGAAATCCCGCTTATAACAATGTGGATTAGAGAAGGTTGAAACGAGGAAGAATGAAGGTTAATTTGTAAACCCGCGGAATGAATTATCGAAAATCATCCCCCAATTAATTGTTCGTAAAAGTTGCTAAATAAGAATATCATTGATTTGTTTGTTTACAGTATGAAAATTTCTGTAAACGAGGATAATTACGGGAATGGGGCAAATTAATGTTAGTGTTTTTAGAAAACTAAATGGAAAGTATCCTTCTAAAGATATTTTTCGCTTTATTTTTAAAAGAATTACTTTCTTCAAAATCGTCCTCTTTTTTTGCTACAAGATGAGTAACTCCAAACTGTAAGGCAGTCCCCAACGCCTTCTTGACAAATCCGGCAGATTTGCCCACTACAAATTTTCTGGAAAAATAACCGGCACCAAGGCCAAGTGCCAATTTTAAAAGATTATTCCTTAACGGAACCGACTCCTGCACTTCATGAAGGGTAGTTTTTAAAATATTCATCGGTTTCAGTCCATCAAGTATTTCATGAAATTTCTCCTGAAGATCGTCTTCCATTACAAATCTTCTTCTTTCAAGCCGCTTAATAGCTGCCTTTAGATCCGTTGTACTTTGAATAATTTCCTTGATTTCCTCGCCTGTGTCTTCAGTCTTCATTTTCAGAACAATTTACTCCATGAATTTAATCTTCCAATAACTCTTTTATGAGTTTATCGCTAATGGATAATTTTAGGAATTTATCTCGTGCAGAATAGAGAATAAGCCCGATGATAATATATAATCCGCCCATGATAAGAAAGCCGTAGTAGCTATGGCCAAGCCACTCACCTAAAAGAAGCGCTATTCCTATAGTGAAGCAGATGATAACAATAAAAAGAAGCACCAACAAAATGATAATCACAGTGAGCGTCGAAAAAAAATCCGACGCTTTTTTGATACCCTTTAATTTGAACAGATCCAATCTAAGATCAGCATATTCTTTTAACTTGTAATACAAATCCTCAACATTGGTATGTTCATTTTCCATGTTTAATCATATTTTACCACCGGGCAGGGTAATTTGTTACGAAATCTCAAAAATACACAAACTTATGAGTTGATTGGTTTTGGATTTCTGATATCGTCTTTCATAGCGTCTGCTTTTTGCTTAGCCTGGTTTACAATATCTTTTCCCATATCTTTCCCTTCAGAAACAATACTTGATAATCTTTCCTTTGCAGCATCATATTTATCGGAAATGGTATCACTAAATTCATTGTACCTGTCTTTTACTGAACCCACTACATCAGATCCTTTTTCAGCAATCTTCCGTCTTGTTTCAGTTCCTTTATCGGGCGCAAATAAAATACCCAAAACTACACCTGCTGCAGCACCTGCCAACACGCTTGCTAATACTTTTCCTGAACTCATAACTTTAAATTTTAAATTTTTTATAAATGGTGTTTCTTCTCTCATGAATGATAAAAAACATTGCCAAGATACTAAATTCAGTGTACGAATCAACGAAACCTAACGGTGATATAGATTTCCCCCAAAAAATTAGATTTCACAATTTTATTCTGATTTATCTAAATGAGTAAAAATTTGCCCAAAATGTGGCGGTTCTTCTTGAATCATCGGTAGTTTTTATTAAATAGGAATTCGCGACATATTAATCGTTTAGTTATTTAGTACTACAAATTTCTTTAAGCTGCATATCTGACGTGGCTTACATGAAAGTATTTTTGCACCTGCTTTTTGTCATTTTTTCTTCCGTTCATAAAATTTTCAACGTTGGTGCGCATTTGAG
>DATCFI010000006.1:0-18164 GCA_036509585.1 Hanamia sp.
TCTTTCCGACTTTTTCTTTTGATACGCAAGCAAAAATAAAATCATTTCTGACTATGTTGGCGAAACGTAAACTCATTCGTGAGTCCATTGCCACTCAGATAGTAAAACAATGCATGACATTAAATACATAAAAAAATAAACTTTACTATGTCTCGGCTTCAAAAAAAGGAAGCTTGCTTAAATAGATTGCCCTTAAATACGGCATTGGCCGGAACGGAATGCAGGTAGTTTTTAGAATGTAATTAAATGAACGAAAAAAATTAGAATCGCTGCTTCAATAAAACTGCAAATCTTTCTTTCGCTTTTGGCAAAATAAAAATAGACCGAATTTGTTTGTTTAATGCATTTACACCGATCACTGTTTTTCATTGGTATAGGCTATCCTGAATATGTCACCCTTCATATCATCCGAAACATATAAAGCGCCATCAGGGCCTTGCGCTAAACTGGTAGGCCTGTGAGCTATAGGGGCTGTCGGATTCTTCAAATCCTAGCCCGCAAAATTATTCGCAAAAATTTCCCAATCACTCGATGGCTTGCCATCTTTAAAGCTACAAAAGCTACAAGATATGCCTGCTTTAGTTCCGGCGACTGACCATAAAAAGCAATGAAAGCACCGTTCTTATATTTTTCTGGAAATGAATTGCCGGTATAAAATAATAAGTCATCCGGTGCTAGGTGAGCCGGAAAAGCTACGATAGGTTCCTGGTATTTCTTATCAGCAGTTTTCTTGCCGTCGCCGCCATATTCAGGCGCAATAATCAGCATATGTTGGATTAGAAGGTAGTTGAAACTATGCACTTAATTGAGTTGTATTCAACAGATCAACAACAACCGGTTCTGTCCACTTTTTTCCTCTGGTGCACGGTGAATACAAGGAAGGACTCGACTTTCAGGATGATCAACTGCTAACCTCCATAAGTGGCCGAGGCCTAAGCTGATAGGGTGTGCCTTAGGTTTAGGAAGATAGTGTAAATCAAAAAAATGGTCACTTAAAAATGATTGAAATTCTTCACCTGGTCCGTGATATAATTTTTTGAGTTCATCACGTATTTCGGGAATAAGCATTTTTTGTTTGGCTTGTGAATTTGGCAATATTTCGCTCGGCTCGCCATAGTAAGTGCATAAAAAGGTATCGATTGGCACAGGAGGGTGATCTACATGAAAAGAATAAACGTCGGTTGGGAAAAACGGGTAGCTATCATCTCTCTCATAGCACTTGATGAAATTAAGGATTGGAGAATCACAATGAGCGTTCAACATCTGCAAGTCATTTAAAAGAATTTCACGCGCAAGGCTCCCCTGTTCAGTTAACTGAAGTTTAGAAAGTTCAACTTGATCAAGTGTCGTTATATTTTCTTTTAGTTCTACCTTATTAACAATATCAGAACAATCACCTATAAGATTACGAGTCCAGCAAATCGCATTAATTTCTCCATGAAAAGGCGTGGAAATAAGGTCTTGAAAGTTCGTGACATAGTGAATTTGATTCGCAGCATGAGATAAATCTATCATAACGGTTAATATCTTTTCTCAGCAATGTCTCCCAACGGGGACAATGCGTAAATGATTAAAACAGGAATCATTGATTTTTGTTGTTCTACTGTTTCTGAAAATAATAATAATCCTTCTGAAAAATTTGAATCGTTGTCTCAATAAAACTGCAAATCTTTCCTTTATTTTTGAGATTTCTTAAATCAAATTCCTAAACTTTTTATTTTGAACATTTACAAAACAGCAAGGGGCTTTAGATTTTAATTGATAATTCTAAACGTCCGCCAAAACCAAGTTCAACGATTTTCTGAAGTGTCGAAATACGGGCTTCTTTAATGTTATTCTCAATTTTTGAAATGTAGGATTTTGTCGTTCCAGCTTTTTCTGCCAATTGCTCCTGTGTCATCCCCATTTCTAAACGTGTGTCATGGATTAGTGCCCCGATTTTGAAGTTTTCATAACCTGCTTCAAGTTCGTCACGCTCTTTTGTTCCACGTTTGCCGTAGTTTTTTTCTTTGAACTCTTCAAGGGTCATCAGGTTCTTATTTTTCGTTTTCATATTCTGCTTTTATTTTAAGTGCCATTTCAATTTCCTTCTTTGGTGTTTTTTGCGTTTTCTTTTGAAATCCATTGGCTAAAACAACTAATTGTCCCTGGTCAAAAAAACAGAAAATTCGAAAAATATCACTACCAAGTTGAACACGAATTTCATAAAGGCCGTCCGTGTTTTCAATGTGTTTGAGATAAGTTTCCGGAACTCTTTGCAACTCTTCTATTAAGTCAAACGTCCAAACAGTTTTAGCTTTCACCTTTTTTGATTGCTTGTCAAAGAAGTCCTGGAAGTAGTTTTTGAAAAAAGTTATCTTTCTATGCTTCTGATTTTTGTCCACAATACGAAGATAATAAAGTTTCCCTAAAGTGAAACAACAAGATTTGAAAAATCAGGAATTTATGAGCGTGCATTGCCCATCCGAAATCTTTCTTTCGTTTTTGGCAAAATAAAAATCGACCGAATTTGTTTGTTTACTGCATTTACACCGATCAGTGTTTTTCATTCGTATAGCCTATCCTGAATATGTCACCCTTCATATCATCGGACACATACAGCGCTCCATCAGAGCCGTGGGCTAAACCGGCGGGCCTTCCGGCGCAAGAATCAGCCTATGTTGGATTAGAAGATAGTTGAAACTATGCACTTAATTGAGTTGTATTCAACAGATCATCAACAACCGGTTCTGTCCACTTTTTTCCTCTGGTGCGCGGTGAATACAAGGAAGGGCGCGGCTTTCAGGATGATCCACTGCTAACCTCCATAAGTGACCGAGACCTAAGCTGATAGGGTGTGCCTTAAGTTTAGGAAGATAGTGTACATCAAAAAAATGGTCACTTAAAAATGATTGAAATCCTTCATCTGGTCCGTGATATAATTTTTTGAGTTCATCGAGTATTTCGGGAATAAGCACTTTTTGTTTGGCTTGTGAATTTGGCAATATTTCGCTCGGCTCGCCATAGTAAGTGCATAAAAAAGTATCGATTGGCAAAGGAGAGCGATCGACATGAAAAGAATAAACATCGGTTGGGAAAAACGGGTAGCTATCATCTCTCTCATAGCACTTGATAAGATTAAGGATTGGGGACGCACAATGAGCGTTCAACATCTGTAAGTCATTTAAAAGAACATCACGCGCAAGGCTACCCTGTTCAGTTAACTGAAGTTTAGAAAGTTCAACTTGATCAAGTGTCGTTATATTTTCTTTTAGTTCAACCTTATTAACAATATCAGAAAAATCACCTATAAGATTACGAGTCCAGCAAATCGCATTAATTTCTCCATAAAAAGGCGTGGAAATAAGATCTTGAAAGTTCGTGACATAGTGAATTTGATTCGTAGCATGAGATAAATCTATCATAACGGTTAATATTAGGAATAAATACTTTAAGGAACGCAAAATGCTCAACCATTAAATAATAAAACTTTAAAAAAGGTAGTGAAATTTATTGAATTTTTTGCCCCATGTAGGTGTTCTCCTTTTTCTAATTTAAAAAGGAAGAGGAAAGCCCCCGTCTGCTCTCTGACCAACGGGTTTGTAACAACAACCTCGCGCCAGGTGCTGTCTGAAAATTATAATTGTTCCGGAAAATGCTTCCGCAAAAATTAAATCGCTGCCCTAATAAAGCTGCAAATCTTTCTTTCGCTTTGCTAAAATAAAAATCGACCGAATTTCCTGCCCGAAAGACGCAGTCAGGCGGGGTTGCTTCACTGTATTTACATCGAATCATTTTTTTTCATTGGTATACGCTATCCTGAAGATAGCTCCCTTCAAATCATCTGAAACATACAAATCACCATCAGGGCCTTGCGCCAAACCAGTAGGCCGGTATTGAATGGTGCCCGTAGAATTTTTCAAACCATCTCCCGAAAAATTATCAGCAAAAATTTCCCAATCCCCTGACGGCTTACCATCTTTAAAAGGTACAAAAGCTACAAAATATCCCTCGTTCAGTGCCGGCGATTTACCATGAAAAGCAATGAAAGCGCCGTTCTTATATTTTTCAGGGAACGCATTGCCTGTATAAAATAGTAAGTCATCAGGCGCCAGGTGTGCCGGAAAAGCTACGATAGGATCCTGGTATTTTTTATCAGCGGTTTGCTTGCCGTCGCCGCCATATTCCGGCGCCAGTAATAGTTTCTTCTGAAAGGGGTCATAATAGACAAATGGCCAACCCGCATTCGATCCCTGGTGCAGCTCATACAAAGTTTCGGCCGGCAATTCATCACTCTGTTTGGAAGTATAATATTGCGGGAATTTATCATCAAATTGCCCACGCCCATGCTGCGTGGCAAACAAGGATTGGGTACTGGTATTCCAGGCAAGGCCTACCGCGTTTTTTATTCCCTTTGCGTAATGAACAGCATCTCCATAACTCTGATGAAGTTTATCAGCTTTAAACTGCCATACCCCACCTACTGAATCTAAAAGAGGGCAACCTGCAATCCCTTTTCCGGAACCTTCCTGCCTACAGGCATCACTGTACGAACCAACTGTTACATACAAATTATTTTGATCGTCAACGGCAATAGATTTTGAATTATCCCTGCCCTTGTCCACCAATCCCTGCACAATTTCTTCGGGTTTACCAGGGTCAATTACCTCCCCTTTATCGTTCAGTTTATACCTGAAAACCCCGGTGTTTGAAGCAGAATAAAGAAAGCCGTTTTTGATAACGATGCCTGTGCCGGGATAATCGGCAAAACCTGTTCTTTTAACAAGTCTGCCATCCTTGTTGGTATCACTCAGCATGTAAATTCCTTTTCCATCTTGCAGGGCGCTTAAACTCACGTACACATCACCGTTAGTATTGATCGCCATGTGCCTTAAATGCCCTAATGAATCGGCAACAATCGTAGCAGAAAAACCATCCGGAAGTTTAAGATTCGCTTTAACGGCGGGCGCACTTTTAGTTTCAGTGGAGAGGCTATTATTACCACTATTACTATTGTTACAGGCGGATAAACCGGCTACAAGAGTTACAGCTGCCAGGCAGGCTACGCGGATTTTCGTATTCATGAATTTGATAGTATGTTTTTTTTTATAGTTATTAATGTATGCCGATATTGAGTTTTGCATTTATCATAAACAACCAAAGCGAAGCTAATTAAAAAAATGTCCTTTTATAATGTGAATTAATTTATGATTAATCTATAGCGTTATAGGTAGGCAGAATGAAAATCGGATGTATTTGTTGGTTTGCTGGATTTAAAGGCGGTGAATTAGAAAAACAATTGGGGAAATGGAAATCGTCGCAAAAGACCCTTAAAATGTCTTAATTATCCCGTTGCGGGAAATCATTTAGAACTATTTTTGAGGTAGAATAAAAAATGAAAAAATGAAAAATCAATTGTATCCCTGCTTGTGGTTTGATGGCAATGCCAAAGAAGCCGCCACTTTTTACTCTTCGGCTTTTGACAGTTCAAAAATCATTTCTGAAAACCCCGTAGTAGTTATGTTTGAGTTGGATAGGATATTATTTATGGGATTAAATGGCGGCCCACAGTTCAAAATAAACCCTTCAATTTCGTTTTTTGTTTATTGTGATTCGGAGGAAGAGATTGATAAAAAATGGGAGATCTTATCTGCGGGTGGTAGTGTAATGATGGCCCTTGATAAATATCCATGGAATGATAAGTATGGATGGTGCCAGGATAAGTACGGTGTAAACTGGCAGTTGATGTTACATGATACAGTTGGGCAAAAAATTGTTCCTGCATTTATGTTTACCCAGCAACAAAGCGGCAAGGCAGAAGAAGCCATTAACTTTTACACTTCCTTATTTAAAAACAGTGAAGTGCAATTGATAAGCCGTTATGAAAAGGGACAAGGTGATGTGGAAGGCCATATTAATCACGTGCGTTTCACATTGAATGGCCAGGTGTTTGCCGCCATGGAAAGTTCTGGGCCGCATGCATTTACTTTCAATGAAGGCGTATCAATAGTGGTGCCCTGCGATAACCAGGAAGAAATAGATTTTTACTGGAGCAAATTGGGTGAGGGCGGTAAAGAATCCCAATGTGGATGGCTGAAAGATAAATACGGTGTATCATGGCAAATTGTTCCGGCCATGCTTGGTAAATTAATGGGCGATCCGGGCAAAGCCAAAAGAGTAATGCAGGTAATTATTAAGTCAGTCAAATTTAATATTGAGGAACTTGAAAATGCGTAAGTAAGCAATTTCTAAATCCATCTTTTATGAAGGCTGCCAAACCGGTTGATATAAATGCCTATATCACTTTATTTCCTGGAGACATCCAAAAAAAATTAGATGAAATACGGATTACCATAAAGAAGGCAGCGCCCCCGGCAGAGGAAGTAATCAGCTATGGCATGCCTGCGTTTAAATACAAAGGAAAGGTCATTATTTATTTTGCAGGATACAAAAATCATATCGGTCTATATGCCACGCCTTCCGGCCATGCTGCATTTGCAAAGGAGTTATCAATTTATAAACAAGGAAAGGGCTCAGTGCAGTTTCCTCTGGATAAACCGGTTCCTTTGAATTTAATTTCAAGGATTGTAAAATTCAAAGTGAAACAACGGGACGAACAACAAAATGATTTTATTCCACAGCTTTCGGCGCCTGCCAGGCGTGCGTTGCAGAATAGCGGAATAAAGTCATTACAGCAAATAACCAAATATACTGAAGCAGAGATACTGAAGCTTCATGGCATTGGAAAAACGACTATACCTGTATTGCAAAATATATTAAAGGAAAAAGGCCTTTCATTCAAAACTGCAAGGAAACTTTAAAATAAATAGGTGCTCTACAGTAAACAAATAAATTCGGATGATTGTTATTTCCTAACTATAACTGTGATGAATAAACGAAAAAATAAATGCTTTCTCGTCAGGCGAGTTCCACAATAACCAAAAACTTTGGATGCTTTCGTGCCATCGTTTCCTGCTCAATGGCGATACTTTTTCTAAAACTCTACATGCCCCCTTAAAGCAAATACATTAACGGGGCCGCGATCTTTATTGTAGCCAGGATTATTTACAAATTGATAATCAGCTGTAAACCAGAAAGAGCTGAAAAGACGCGCATTGTAATAAACTTCCATAATGGCTTCATGGCCATAATTTAAATTGCCATCGCCAAGGATAAAGCCATAGCCACCCGACTTCAAGAACTCCCTGTGACCGCTTGATATTCCATTGACAACGCCGGCGACATCAATAACATCATTTGGCCTTTTCCATTTAGCTCCCTTTAATGAAAGGCCCGCGCTTAGTGTCTGGTCTATTTCTGTGAACGCCCAGGAAACATCTTTACCATCATTCCAACCAGCCCGCATAAATACGCCAAGGTTATTGCTTAATTCCTGCTCACCTGAAAATCCCAGCCCTAATTTTTTGCCGCCATAAGTCTTGCCTTCGGCGTCTCCTGAAATCACGTGCAAAAGAGAGGTGTCGTTATCTGCAATAGCTTGCAGCCCCGCTTCGTATGATGGCGCTCTGGAATGTGTATTCGAAATAATGAAACGAATTTTGCCGGGTCTTTTATCCAAAAAAATTTTTCTTTCGACTTCGACTGTCTCGGAATGAGCTCCCGGAAGCACATATTCCATTTTTGGCGCATTCGCAATGGCCGGTACCGCAACACTTGAAAGTCTTACCGCCCATTTTCGTAAAACCAATTCTGTTACGATTCCATACGTGTAGCCTTTTGTATTCGCAGGATAATCCCAGGCGCCGTTAGACATAAGCGACCAGTTTAGAAATTGGGTGCGAGGATCGTGGCTAAATTCGTTATTGTCATAAAAATCACTAATGGCAAACTTGCCGGCGCTTATAGTAAGCCGGTCCACCGGCACCATTCCCTTTACCTGATTGACATCATCTGCTACATTTTCATAACCTGTGTGCCCAAGGGGAATTTGCTGTTGTAGATAGGCTCTTGCGAAAGAAACCTGGGGCGCAGCATTTCCTACACGATAAGTTTCTCCATTCAACGCTCCCGCAACTCCTAATGACGAGCTCAACCCTTCGCCCCCGGAAATCTCAGGATTAAAATAAAAAGCGGCGCCTTTCCATAACCTGCGGCCGAGGAATAAAGTAGAAGTAATACTTGTAGCGCCGTATTGGGCCTCGCTTGATAAACTATTATTGCCGCTGTACAAGGATTTAAAGCCGAAATGATTTTGAGAAATAACAGTTAATTGAAAATGATTTGTCCATTTATTCGCCTTGGCACTGTCTGCATCAATTTGCGCGGATACAAATTGGATGTTGAATAAAATAAAAAGACCTAGACAACTAATTTTTTTCAGTCGGTTTAATTTCAATATCCCAATGGTCATAAAAAAATTTAAGCGCCGCAAAGTTAAAGATAGAAAAATTTAATTTTTCTCAATTAAATATTATAATTGAATTTTCGATGAGCACCCTTGTCAAAAAATCCAAAAAGACTGTCGCTTCTCCAGTCATAATAATTTTGAATAAGTCCAGCAAACAAACAAACTCTTATGATTTCTGTTTTAGCTGGATTGTGGGTTTGTTTTCCGTTTCGAACCAGGAACAAAAGCTTCATGGATAAAAAGCCTTATGGTTTAGCGATATGTAAACACTATTTTAAATAGCGGGTACACGAATGTAAAAACAGGTATACTACCAACTGTATCGACAGCGTGGTGAATTAGTTGCCATCTAATATTGCTTTTAATTTGTTTTGCAATTGCTTTTTGTCCGGTAGGTAGAGTTGATACTTCGATACGAAAATTTTGTTGGAAATGCCGCCTGTCGCAAATTCAACTAATACTTCGTCTTTTTCTGCGGAAAGTATTATTCCAATCGGTTCGTTGTCGCTTTCTACATTTTCTTATGTCTTGAAGTAGTTAAGATAAAGGTTCATTTGACCAATGTCCCCATGGCCAACATTCTTAATTTTTAAATCTATGAGCACAAAGCATTTTAAAATGCGGTGGTAAAATACAAGATCAATGTAGTAATGTTTATCTCGAAGGGAAATTTTGTATTGCGTGGCTACGAAAGCAAAACCTTTTCCCAATTCAAGCAAAAACATTTGCAGGTTATCAATAATTTTTTGTTCAAGGCCTTTCTCTGTCATCCTGTAGCTCTGAGGTATTTTGAGAAAATCCAAAACATAAGGATCTTTAATTGCTTCCATTGGTTCTGAAACAATATATCCATTTTCCGAAAGCTTTAAAACACCTTTTTTGTCTTTGCTTAATGCAAGGCGTTCAAATAAAGAAGAATCAATTTGCCTTTCCAATTCCCGGTAACCCCAATGCTCGAGGGCAGATTGCTTCTCGTAAAATTTCCTTGCGGTATAGTCAGAAACACCAAGTAAGGTTACAAAATGTGTCCAACTCAATTTGGCAGGCACTGCCTGCCATTTTTGATACGTAAGGTAAAATCTACGCATATCAAGAATATTTCGCCTGCTAAATCCTTTTCCGTAACGATGGCGCAAATCTTTCGAAAGCCTTGACAGTAAATCACTCCCGTATTCAGCTCTTTCATGTCCGTGTTGCTCATATTCAACAATGTGCCTGCCAATTTCCCAATTAGCTTTTACCAATTCTGCATTGATTGCTTTAATTGCATCTTGTCTTGCATGCTCGATGGTTACACCAATGCTATCAAGTAATTGATTGTATCTATTTAATGCGCGTTTCATGTGTTGTCTTATCCTAAAATATACCTGGCAATTTTCCCATAAATTTAAGATTAAGTTTTTCTAGCTCATAATTGTCTGTAAATTCTTTTAAAAAATTAAGGCCTTGCTTTGACTATTGTCTCAAAAATATCATATTATCTTCACACACATCGTGCAGTAATTTTATTCAAAGCAAACAAACAAATTCTTATGATTTCTATTTTCCTTCTTACATTAGTCATGCGATAAAATATATTGGGCTATTAATTAAAAATCTTTATTGTCCGACTTAAAATTATAAATTTTAATAAGATACTTGCTGACATTAAGTTTCACGGCCCCTCTCCTTCGGAGAGGGGGTTGGGGGTGAGGCTAATGCCAGCGCTGTTTTCATTAACTTGTTCGGACAATCGTGTTTAAAAATATAAAAAATGGACAGAAGAGAATTTGCAAGGTTAACGTCATTAGCTGCGTTATCACTGCCTTATAAAAATACGTTTGGCAGTTTGATCAGTGTTGATCAGTTTAAGAATAAGGATGACATCAAAAAGAAATCCATCGCCGCTTTTAAAAGATTTGAAACCGTCTGGAATTTTAATGATTTCTGGAAACGCGGAAACACTTTTGATGCCTGCCTTACGTTTGCCGATGCCATGCATGTTGTTCTTTTTGTTATCCTGCCGTATCTATCGGTTGACACTCGGGGAAAATATAGCGGATAATGATAAATACCTTGAGATGGCTTACCGTCAATGGGTTTGGTTTCATAGCTGGTTTAACCTGGAAAAATACGGCTACCTGCAAAAAATAACGACAGGCGGCGCATTGGTGCATGAACGGCCTACCGCTTTTTTTGAAGGCTCTGATTATAAAGATACCGCGCATCCGACGTGGGAAAAAGGTTGGCTATGGACTGGCGACCAGGGCATGATGGTGGCAGCGCTAACTGATATGTTAGCCATTAAAAATAACCTCGCCGAATGGAGTAACAGAAATAAAGCCGACGCGGATTTTAAAGTTGATGTGTTTGAAAAAACGGTCAATAATTATATCAATCTTTTAAGCAAAGGAATAAAATCTGCCTTAAAAGTGAATGCGGATAGCATCATAAGGGAAGCGCCTTTCAACGCTAATTTCGGTCCTGAGTTTGGCAACGATTACCTGGCGGGCCGCGGCATTATGATGCGTTACCTGGGAAACTCAACAAGCAAATTACTACTATTTATTTCAGTAAAAACGCCAAAGCTACCGCCGCCGCAATATGGCAAACGCGGGATACAGCCACCAACCAGTTTAAGCCGGAATTTACAACTGCTGAAAATGGTATATTGTATATAAATCAATACCGGCAGCTAACAGGTATTGGAGATGATATACACCGATGGCAGATTGAAGCAATGAATGAACAACAAAAATTTGGCGTATGCCAATCCATTGGCCTCGATGCACTCGGAGCGGTTATTAATAGCCTGTCTGATTAATACTATCGGAGAATCAAATAAAAACTGATTCTGATAATTTTATTTGGATTCAGTTGTAACAGGAATGAGTATTCGACAATTTTTATTTCTTACTCTGCTATAGTTATAAACACACGCACAACAAGACTTTATCGCTTATTCCCTTCACTTAAAGATCCAATAGACAGCGAGGGGGAATTTCCAAATATTTCGTACATGCAAAATAGACAATACAAATATGAGAAGGAATAGAGAAATTAAATAAATTAGCAATTTGCGTGATCCTCTTTTTAATTGTTCCTCACTAAATGAATAGCTATTTAAATTAATTTTATTAAGAAAAGAAGAAATAATTAAATACAAAATGCCAATAAATATTACCCCAAAAGCATAATTGTTAATTGGCATTTTACTCATGCCAAATGGATTCAAATAGTCAGGAATGGGGAAAATTGCATAAAGAAGAAAAAAAGGGAATATAATTATGCCAATGAATGCCATAATTGTTCTAAAATATGGTGCAGGTAATTTTTTAAAACAAAAATATGCATAAAGAAAAGCTATAATCTTTTTCATATTTAATTATATACATCGTACCCAGATATAAAAATCACTGATTTCTATTTCCCTTTTTCGTTATTTAATCATTACGCTGCACTATTCGTTCAACATCTTTTTTAAATAGTTGCAACTATTTGTTGAACAGAATTGAACCAATGTTTTCTTACTTTCCCGACATGCCTTTAAACAACCCCGCCAGAATAGTAAAAGCATTTTTAACTACATTTTCATTTTCCACTGGAATATGCAAATAGGTTTGCCCGGTAGCTTCATCTTTTTTGGTAATGGATTGTAGTAGGTTTTCAGTTGCTTTGGCATCTGATAATACATTGCCTAATTGGGTAAAGAACGAGGACGCAGTTTGTATCAATTGTTGTTCCGGTTTTGCGCTAAATAATTCAGGTTGCTCAGGCGCTTTTTCGGGGGTCGTTTGTTTTACATCATCGTCTTCATAGGTTTCGGTAGTTTCTTTTTCTTTGGGCTCAACAGGTCTTTCTGCAGAGGTCGCCTCTTCATGATCACTATCAACGTGCGATGTGGTAACGGTTTCATCGGTAAACAATCCTTCAATGTCTTTCATAAATACATTGAACTTGCTGTCGCCCATAAAAATATTTGATTCGCCATTATCCAGTATTCCTTCTGCCAAAGCCCTTTTAAATTTCAACTTACTCAGCATGCCATGCTCAATGGTATTCTGCGCTACAAAATTGATGATGCTTACATTCCGCTTTTGCCCTTGCCTGTATATGCGGCCAATGCGCTGTTCCAATACCGCCGGATTCCACGGCAAATCCATGTTGAATAATAAAGAGCCGGCCTGCAGGTTTAGCCCAACACCTCCGGCATCTGTTGAAAGAAAAATCCGGCAGTTTTCGTCATTATTAAAGCGGTCATATAAATCTTTTCTTTTGTGGCTTGGAATGGATCCGTTTAAATTAGCATAGCCTATTTTTTGATTGTCCAATTCAGAAGCTATCAACCTGGTAAATCTCTCCCATTGGCTAAAGATTACAATCTTTTCATCACCGGTAGTAATCGCTTCATCCAAAATATTAAACAATTCATCCAGCTTTGTCTGATGATTTGTTTCCTGGTCTATAATGAATGTGCTATTGCAAACCATCCGCATCATGTTGAGTGAAATCAACAGACGTTGCCTGTCTTCTTCACTTAAGAATCCCATTTTTCTCCACCTAGCTACCAGTTTCACCACAATTTCATAATAATCATCATGAATTTTTCTCTGTTCTTCGGTAATAGTGACAAAAAGATTTTTATCGGTTCGTGTGGGCAATTGTTTCAGCACTTCCTTTTTGGTACGGCGCAGCAATATTGGTTTCAGTCTTTCCTTTATATCATGCAGATCTTTGTATCCGATCACTTTTCCGGTTTCATCAGTTTGCTCATAAGCCGAAGTGAAATTATAAAGAGAGCCGAGCAGCAAAGGGTCTATAAATTGCACTAATGAATACAATTCCGGAAGTTTATTTTCAAGCGGTGTGCCTGTAAGAATCAGCGCATATTTGCTTTGTAGTTTTTTGATAGATCGCGATATTTTAGTTTGCCAGTTTTTAATGCGTTGCGCTTCATCAAGAATAATCAAATCGGGTTGGTATTCATTAATCAAATCAAGGTCGTTCACGGCCATATTGTAGCTGGCAATTTTGTAGAGGCTATCTTCTTTTTTATACAATTTTTGCCTGTTAAGATAATTGCCTTCTATAACAGTGGTGGCGGCGGTGGTAAACTTTTCTATTTCACTTTCCCATTGATATTTTAATGAAGTGGGGCATATTATCAATACTTTTTGTACTTGCCTGTGTTCGCGTAAAAGTTGTGCTACGCCAATAGCCTGTATGGTTTTGCCCAGGCCCATATCATCTGCCAGTATGCTTCTGCCGGCGGCGGCGCAAAATAAGATACCCTCCGTCTGATAAGGGAATGGTTTTACTTTAAGACTTTTTATTTCAGGCAAGTTCTTCTTTTCAAAATAAGGCCTGAGAAAGTCTTTGCGTTGTTTTTTTTCACGCAGATGAATAATGTGCGACAACGCATCTTCATAACAACGAAACGATGGATTAATTTTAAAAGCCTTTTGCAGGATTGTATCAATTTTTTCAAAACCTTTTTCATTTAGGCAGCCTTTTTTATCGATATATGGCTTCCACAATTTTTTATATTCCGCTTCATTTTCAGTACCTGCTCTAACCATAATTTTTCTTTCGCCGCGGTACTCCATGTACATCGAACTATAGGAGGTAGAATAGGGCTGGTTTAATGCTTTGCGTAAAGCGGGTCTTTTATGAATAAAAATTAAAACCGCCTCAATATGTTTGCAAGTGCCAAGTTGGTTGGTTTTGAAATCGTAGCAAGAGCAATAGTTTAAACTGTTGTCAGCGCTTCGCAAGGCAACTTTATAAGTATTGTTTGTATTGGCATTAAACACCTGATAATCGCTATAGGCAAGGCCTCCGCCGATGTTGGTGATTTTAAAATTCGTTTTCTCTGCCATTTGCTTGCGTAGCCCGGTTTGCCATTGCGCTACCGTCATATCTGCGGGCTTGCGGGTATTAGAGAGTTGTGTTGGCCTGTATTGTCTTTTCTTTGTTTTTGTACGCTTCTTTTTTGTTGCTGTTGCCATACTTATTTTATTGAAAGCGTCAAATTTATTGAATCATTATGGAAGAGTGTCGTGAATTTATCAACAAAGAATATACTTTAACGGCTTGCAGTAGTGCTGATTGTTTATAATATCGGTCCCAAGCCACGACCGATTAAAAAACCGAATACATTGATTAAAAAATATCATCCGGTAAACAAACGAATATTACCGATTTCTATTTCAAAGTTCAGACTCGCAACTTTGTACTATTCGTTCAGCATCTTTTTTAAATAGTTGCAGCTGGCTGTTACATCTTCTATTGGATGTGGCGCTCCGTCCTGTTCTACAAAAAATATTTCATTCCGGATTCTTTTGCATTATCAAAAATGCGTTTGAAATCAATGAAGCCTGCCCCTACTTCTACAGGTTCCATGGTTGTTTTGTCGAGGTCTTTTACATGCCACAGCGGGTAACGGCCGGGATGCAGTTTAAATAATTCGACAGGGTCTTGCTTTGCCTTGGTAGCCCAGGCAAGATCGAGTTCCATTTTTACCAGGTCTTTATCAGTATGGTTTAAGATATAATCAAATGGGCGAACGCCTTCTACATTATCAAATTCTGTAACGTGGTTGTGATAGGCGAATTGCACACCATTCTTCTTACAAGCTTCACCGCTTTTCGTGAAAACCTACACTGCGGTTTTTATTTCATCTAATGTACTTACAGGAATACTGGAACAAACCAGATAACTTAATCCACCTTCTGCGGCATCGTCAGCAAGCTGTGGTAATTGTCGGACAGGTTCAAAGGCTTGGGCGCATCCTTCATCTTTTCCATATACATTTTTATCCTTGCCGAGTCTTCGGCATTCTTGGCCATCTTCATAATCTGGTCCATGGCGAATGCGGCACCGCCAACATGGGCAGAGCGCCAGTGCATGCCTGCATCCCCTACCATCGCTGCAAATTTTTTTGGTTTATAACCATAGAAATTCCCTTTTTGAGATTCGGCGCTTTCCACTTCTTTATAACCAATGGCTGATAATTTTTGTAACGTACCCTTTGTGTCGGAGGTCATTAGATTACCCATGGTATATAGTTGAAGACCGATGGGTATTGTCTTCTTACTATCAAAGAATTTTGCAGCTCGTCCCATGTGGGGCAGCACCAACCCGCCGAGAGCAAATACTCCCGATTGTTGTAAAATTTTTCTTCTCGTAGCCATTGTTTTATTTTTAAAAATGAATAATAAAGTTATTAATTCTGATTGATCTGAAGATGAGTTTATTAAAAAACGACAGAACGTTTAGATGGCCCATGCTTTTTTGCCTATTTTGATTTATCTTTTTCTACTTGTAAGAATTTACCCCTTAATTGGTACTAATAAAGAAAACAAATCATTGCTGTGGATAAAAATGAACAGAAGCAGATTTTTGAAAGTTGGCTGGATCAATATAAAGCCTTAATCTTTAAAGTAGTTAGGGCTTATGCGTTATCTCCGATGGATCAGAACGATCTTTTCCAGGAAATCACCATTCAATTATGGCATTCCATTCCAACCTTTAGGCAGGAGTCGTCCGTGAGCACATGGATATATCGGATAGCGCTCAATACCGCCATCAAATGGGTAAGAAAAGAACAAAAACATTCCCAGGCGGAACCGCTTGAAAATGTAGAATTCGTTTTAGAAGAAAGCGGGATTAAAGTGGATGAACGATTGGCATGGTTATATAAAGAAATTCATCAACTGGATGAAATTGACCGCTCTCTTATTTTGTTACTGTTAGATGGATTCAGCTACAAAGAAATGTCGGGTATATTAGGTATTACCGAATCTAATGTGGGTGTCAAGATCAACCGAATAAAAAAATATCTTATCACAAAATCAAAAAAATAAATTCACCATGGAATTTAATGAAATGAAAAAATTATGGGACTCACAAAATAATGAGCCGCTCTACGCCATCAATGAAAAGGCATTGCATAATCGTATTTTGTCAAAAAAGAAAACGGGGTATCACATTACCAATACCAGTGAGTTGCTATTGATTATTGTAAATGCCGGCGCGGGATTATTGGTTCTTGGCATAAATATTTCTACGCCAGGTGTGAACATATTCTTGTATCTCGGGGGTGCATGGATGTTACTAAGTGCGCTGTTTATATTAGTGAGCAGGATTCGCAGAATAAAGAGTAGCCACCAGTTTGACCGGTCTATCCTGGGAGATCTGTCCCAGGCTATTTCACTAGCCGCCTATCAGGTACGGCTATCACAGGTTGGGCGCTGGAACATTTTGCCTATCGGAGTATTTAGCCTCCTGGCGCTTTGGGAAAGTGGAAAACCAGCCTGGTCAATTGTGATTATAGCTATCATCTTTGCTTTTGGCGCGCGTGTTACAGTTTGGGAGCACAGCATATACAAAAACAGGAAAATAGAACTGGAAACCTTGCAAAAAAAGTTGCAACGGGAAGATTAAGCGATTGGCATTTTGATTAGGGAATAAAAATTAAAAACAAGAATCTGAATTATTAGTTGGTTTACTGCGCATCATTATTTAAATCCGTTTATGCTACTAATAAAGTCATATACGAGATTTTTAAGCCCACACATACTTCCGTAAAAGCACATCATGGCGCCAGATTGAGACGCAGGTAAGTGTATATGGATCTTGTGCCTAAATAATACCATCCACCAGTGCTAAAAATATTTTCTTGTCTGCTTTCGGAGCTTCTTTAGCATCATCTTTATTTACGTTTATTTACTGAAATTTGACTTTTTAAATGATTCGTGGCACGAACCACTTGGAAAAGCGTTACCTCTCACTTAGCGCTCCAGGTATTATTGGAGCGATCTATATCGGGCAACATATGACTAGGATCCAAAATAACCGAATCTATTGATGTTTTTGAGTGATATGGTACTTCAAATGTGCCCGTTCTTTGCCATATTTGGAAAGGGAGGCTGAGCGAATCTGTGCTGCCGTCTTTCATCACGATCTTCAATGTTACCGGCATTACCAATTTATCTTTATTTACAATTGTAATAATAGCTCCTTTAGCAGGATCATTATCTTTATAAGAGACTTTAGTCACAGCCTGGTCCAATTTCCAGTTGTTATAAAACCAGCCTTTCCAGAACCAATTGAGGTCGCTACCGGAGGCATCGTTCATGGTGCGGAAGAAATCTTCCGGCTTGGGATGTTTGTAGGCCCAACGATGTACGTAAGTTTTAAAGGCAACGTCGAATCGTTCCGGGCCGAGGATCGCTTCTCTCAGCAGGTACAGCCCCGCTGCCGGTTTATCATAGGCAAGGTAATCAAGGTCGTGCTCTTTTATCCGGTCGACATAGGTCAAAATAGGCTGAGCATTATCCTTTTTATACTGTTCCATAATTTCATTCACAGGTGTTCGCCTGGGGGCGTATTCGCCGTTATTGAAAAACTCCTTGGAATAGTAATTCTGAAAAGTGTTAAATCCTTCATCCATCCAGGCATACCGGCGTTCATCGGAGCCCACGACCATCGGGAACCAGTTGTGGCCAATTTCGTGCGTGGTAACAGAAAAGAGTCCAGCATTTCTGGCTCTCATACTGCAAAACACAATAGACGGGTATTCTTCTCCGCTAATACCTCCGGCTACCGTTACGGCATTCGGCCAGGGATAATCAAACTTCCATAGCTTTGAGTAAAATTCCATACTGAATTTTAGGTATTCTGTTGACCTGCTCCACTGGTCTTTTCCGTTAGATTCGATGGGATAAACTGACATAGCTAACGGCTGGTGGCCATTTGGCAGATTTACACGTGCCGCATCCCAGATGAAGGCTTTGGAACAAGCCCATGAAAATTCTCGTGAGTTTTGAATTTTAAA
>DATCFI010000007.1:0-2394 GCA_036509585.1 Hanamia sp.
ATTTTAGTTCTTCTATAATTTTTACATTTGCATCAACCATTGAGTTTGTTTTTAGTAGAACACAAAGAACTGATATTTTTTCAGTTCCTAACTCAATGGTTTTTATTTGCTTATGCCTTAACTAAATGACATTGAGCGGACGCTTGCGCCAACAGAGGGTAAAAATATTGATAATTTTCTTAACTAAATGACATTGAGCGGATGCTCAATGTCATTTAGTTAAGGCATAAGCAAATAAAAACCATTGAGTTAGGAACTGAAAAATATCAGTTCTTTGTGTTCTACTAAAAACAAACTCAATGGTTGATGCAAATGTAAAAATTATAGAAGAACTAAAATCTTTTTTAAATACTGTTATAGAAGTTCCGGAAATAAGAGAACTTTTTACTACCAATCGTACGGACTTTATCAGAGACAGAAAACTGCCATTAAAAAAGATAATCGGGATTTTGATTAATCTTCCGAAACGCAGTCTGAGTATTGAATTGCAATCATTCTTTGAAACTTTAGACCAACAAAGCCTTTGCTGCACTAAGGGAGCATTCAGTTTACAAAGGGTCAAATTGAAACCAATGCTTTTTAAAGTCTGGAATGATTTTCTTGTAAAAAGTTTTTACAGATTTTATGGTGACCACGTGAAACGATGGGAAGGTTTTAAGTTGTTGGCAGTAGATGGTTCCAACTTTAGTGTAGTAAACAAACCTAAAGTGGTAGCATACTTTGGGTCGGCAGATAATCAGTTTGGAGGCGTCCCGATGGCCAGGGCAATGCAAATACATGATGTCCTCAATGACCTGACAATTTGGGGAGATATTTTTCCCAGAAAACTCAGTGAAAATGCAATTATAGCCAATAATATCAGGCATTTGCCGGAAGACAGCCTTACTTTATTTGATAGGGGTTATCCCAGCTACAGCCTTATTTATTTACTTTCAAATGAAGAAACATCGAGGCATTTTGTAATGCGATGTAAAACGACTTTTAACAATGAGGTAAAAATTTTTGTTGCCGGTAATAAGAAGAATATTGTGACAACTATATACCCATCGTTAGAATCAGTAGAAACCCTTAGAAAGCATGGTTATATCGTTACAAAAAAGCATGGAATTAAAATAAGAATGGTAAAAGTGATATTGCCTGACGGCGAAATAGAAGTATTACTTACCGATCTTTATGATGATAAAATATTTACTGTAAAAAAACTGAGTGCCTTATACTTTATGAGATGGAAAATTGAAACCTCTTATGGCAAACAAAAGAATCAATTGCAAATAGAAATATGCAGTGGGCATAAAGTAATATGTATTGAACAGGATTATGGAGCAGGTTTGTTCGTTGCCAATCTGCAAAGTATTATTGAAAAGCAATGCGATCAGGAGGTTAAAGAAATTTCTGCCTCCAGGCGTTATGAATACAAAATAAACCGAAATGTAAGTTGGGCATCTTTGAAAAACAGAATACTCAAATTGTTTATTGAGACAGATGACAGCCTTACCATTCTCATAGAATTACAAAATCTATTTATCCGAAACATAGAGCCAGTAAGGCCTGGTAGGCATGTAGCGAGAACAAGGCCAAAAAGAAAAAGAGGTAAGTACCAAACTTTTACAAACTATCGAAGAGCCGTTTAATCCTTAACTAAATGACATTGAGCGGATGCTTGCACCAACAAGGGGATATCATTATAATGATTTTCGCTGTACGTTACCGAATTTTACAACTCCAATTACCCGGGTATTATCTCTATATGATAAAATTAATTTTTCGGGCAGAAGCAAATATTTGTTTACAACTATTTTTCATGAACAATTATCATCTGAATTTTCCAGCCTTCATTTTTCTTTTTCGTAAAAACATAAATGTAATCTGCGGACAACATTTTTCCTGTGTCGTTTCCTTTTTCGTCAAAAATACTACCAGATAGTTTTCCAATTGACCATGCAATATTGTCATCAACTTTTGAATACAATTCAATCGTTTTTGTATTTCTTATGATGCGCGGATTGGTAATGAGAACAGTTGCTGCCATTGTATCCCGGCTATAATTCATTTGGTAGGGCGATTTAAAAAAAGCGTCGGGTTGAATTAAAGAAATCATTTTGTTAAGGTTATTTTCATTCCATGCCTCGCCAAACTTTTGGACTAACGAATCGGTTAAAGTAGTTTTCAGTTGCGCATTTACGGCCGTAGAGGCAATAAAAAGGAAAATAAGAAAGGAAATTTTTTTCATTGATTGAACAATTAATTATTAATAAATATACAATATACTGTACGCATTGGCACGTGGCACACGAAGCAAATTTTACAATTTTAAGTTTGGCCCCTTAACCCAACTTGGAAAATTAGTCCCTGAAAATAACCATAATTACATTAATTTTTAACTATTTTTTAGTG
>DATCFI010000008.1:0-21238 GCA_036509585.1 Hanamia sp.
GCGTTCCCTTTTTAGATTTTAAATACGAAATAACTAAAAGCCGTTTCGTCTCCTGACTATCTTTTGAACCTCTCTTTTTTTGCATACACAAATATACAAAATAAAATCTTAGCATATCACTAAATTATGCTCCTATTAATATATGAATAATATTAAGCTTCGTGTAATTATACACGTTATATTATATTAAAATAAGAATCTTATTTATTTGTTGCTTTGCTAAAAGAGTTTTTTTGTTATGATTTCGGGTGTTGCGGTATCAATCACTCCATAATTGTGCAACACTAATTTTTCATTTTCATTTTTTTCATTTTACATTTTGACTGCGATTTTATATCATCATTGCACCTTATCATTGCTGCAAAATCATCAATTGTTTACCAAAGGAGGCCGACGTTCGGGGAAACATCTTAAAGCAGAGAAACCGATTGCCTGTTTTTAAAATACAAAAAAAGCCTGTTTTTTAAAACTCGTAAGCAACGACAGGCAACAGTAAAAACTTAGAAAGTAATTATGTGAAGAAAAATAAATCTTCCTTTCATATAGGAAGGGGGGCAACATTCTATTTCGTGTTGTATCTTCATTATACCAATTAAAAAACACTGCAATACGGCAAAAATGCTGCATCGATCGGTGCGTGGTCAGAGAACTGAATTTCTCCTGATAAACTCTTTTATATTTACCGAAATAAATTATGTCGCATACAATTATCTGGATCATCTCACTATTAGCAATCGTGGGCGTAATCATTCGTCCTTTTAAAATGCCCGAAGCAGTTTGGGCGGTGAGCGGCGCCATCTTATTAATTGCATTTCGGCTGATTTCACCATCGGATGGGCTATCCGGCGTGTTGAAAGGTTTGGATGTCTATTTATTTTTAACAGGAATGATGTTGCTTGCAGAAAGTGCAAGAGAAGAAAAATTATTTGACTGGCTTGCTGCAAAGGCAACCAAACTTTCGAAAGGTTCTGCCAACAGGCTTTTTCTATTAATCTATATGGTAGGAACCGGAGTAACCATTTTTTTATCGAACGATGCCACCGCTGTTGTGCTTACACCCGCAGTTGCCGCAGCTATGAAAGCAGCCAAAGTTGAAAAACCACTTCCTTATTTATTAATTTGTGCGTTTATTGCAAACGCAGCTTCGTTTGTTTTACCTATTTCAAACCCTGCTAATCTCGTAATTTATGGCCGACATATCCCGCCATTAATGCAATGGCTGCCGCAATATATTGCTCCATCTGTAGTTGCGATAGTAGTCACTTTTTTTATGCTGCGCTTTACTCAGCGAAAACAATTGCGTCAAAAGATTCAAACAACTATTTTGTTGCCTGAACTTACAACGGGTGGCAAAACTGCTTTGTATGGAATCGGCGCCACATCTGCTATTTTATTGATTGCTTCTGCACTAAATATGCAGCTTGGCTTGCCTACGGCAATCGCTGGAATCTTCACTTCAGCTATTGTAACCATAAGAGCAAAAAAAAATCCAATGATTATTTTGAAAGGTGTTGCGTGGTCGGTGTTGCCATTAGTGGCAGGTTTGTTTGTTATTGTAGAGGCATTAAATAAAACAGGGCTAACACACACGCTCACCAATATTTTGAACAATAGTGCTGCACATTCAGCTGCCGGTACTGTTTGGGGCAGCGGGTTTAGTATTGCCATCGCCAGCAATCTTATGAATAATCTGCCCGCAGGTCTAATCGCCGGTAATGTTCTCCAGGTTGCGCATGTGCCAGAGATGGTAAAGAATGCTGTCTTAATTGGAGTTGATTTGGGACCGAATCTTTCTGTTACAGGTTCTCTTGCAACTATACTTTGGTTGATGGCTTTGCGTCGCGAAGGCCATACTGTAACAGCATGGTATTTTCTTAAACTTGGAGCTGCTATAATGACGACTGCTTTGGTATTTGCCATTGCGTCACTGTGGATATAATGGAGTAAAAAAATATAAATGATTGTTAAGAAAAAAATCGCTGATGTTGTCTCTTTCGACGGGAGTTTTGGTTCCGGTGCTCTAATCATTGCGGGCTCTTGGAGTGAATGGACAAATAAGCTGGTTTTTTATTTGCCCGTAAATCCCGGCATTAAATTAACTACGAAAACTTCTTAGCTACTTCTGCAGGATTATTTTTTAATAATTGCAGCGTTGCCTAATCCTTATTATTACTAATTTTTTTCTGCTATCTGGGGACGCAGAATAGTTTTGACCAAATTTCCAAAACCTTAAAAGAACTTTCTAAAAAGTTATGTGGAAAGTCTTTGTTCAATTTACCTGTTTATCTCCTTCCTGATTTTCCCCATGTATCCAAAAGCAAAAATTGCCGACTTTTGCGCAACGAAAAATCTATAAAGAAAACCTGAATGTCAAAAGCAATTTATATCGCTTCCTCAGAGCCGAACAGTGGGAAGTCGGTGATTACCCTCGGCCTGATGAATATCCTGTTGGGAAAGCTCCGGAAAATCGCCTACTTCAAACCGGTGATCATTGAGAACAGCGTCAATAATAAAGACATCAACATTGAGACGATGATCGATCATTTTGGTTTGGATGTTACTTACAAAGATTGCTACGCTTTTACCTATCCTGAATTGCTGAAATTGCGAAGCGAAGGCAATGAGGCTTTTGTAATTGATACCATTATTACCAAATATAAAAAGCTGGAAGACACCCACGATTTTGTGTTGGTAGACGGAATGGACTTTGAAGGGGAAGGCGCAAGTTTTGAATTTTCTTCCAATGTTGAAATCGCTAAGAATTTGTCCATTCCACTAATCCTCGTTGCCAAGGGTGATGGCTTTTCTCCTGACGAAGTCACCAACAAAATACTTTCCACGATACAGATTTTGAGAAACAAGGAAGTGGAGTTGCTTGCGGTGATTGCCAACAAACTCAATCCTCTGGATGTAGATGAGTTACATGAAATGTTTGCCCGGCGCCTGCCCAAAACATTACTTACTACCATCATTCCATATACAAGCGAACTGCGTAGTCCTACGATGAAAGAAATTGTTGAAGGGGTTGATGGAAAAATATTGTTTGGTGAAAATTATATGTCCAACCCAGTAGATAATTTTATCGTGGGCGCTATGCAATTGAGTAATTGCCTTACACACCTGCAGGAAAATACGCTTATCGTTACTCCGGGCGATAGAGGCGATATAATCGTTGCTATGATACAGGCGAATCTTTCAAAAAATTACCCTAAAGTGGCGGGTATTATTCTTTCCGGCGACCTGGCGCCTGACGAGCCTATCGTCAAACTGATCGAAGGGCTTGAGACAGTGGTTCCGGTCGCGTTGGTGACAACGGGAACTTTTGAAACGGTAAATAAAGTAGCTTCTGTTAAGTCAAGAATTTATCCTGAAAACAATTTGAAGATAGAATTGGCCATCAACATTTTTGAAAAAAATACGGATACCATTTCACTGTTGGATAAGATAGGTACTTCTCATCCCGAAGGCATCACTCCGCGAATGTTTCAGTATGAACTGGTCAAGAGAGCCACGCTTCAAAAGAAACATATTGTGTTGCCCGAAGGAAGTGATGACCGCATCCTGGAAGCTGCTGCCAAATTATTGAAACAGGAAGTGGTGCGCCTTACCATACTCGGCAAGAAAGAAGAGATTGAGGCCTCGCTGCAGCGGTTGAATATTGAGCTGGACCCGCGAAATGTAACTATTATTAATCCCGCGGAATCGCCGTTGTTGCCCGATTATATCAATACGTTGTATGAATTACGGAAAGATAAAAATGTGAACATGGATATGGCCACCGACTTTATGAAAGACGGTTCTTATTTCGGCACGATGATGGTTTATAAAGGCAATGCGGATGGCATGGTTTCCGGTTCTATCAATACCACCCAACATACTATCAGGCCCGCGTTGCAATTCATAAAAACCAGGCCGGGAGTTTCCACCGTCTCTTCGGTATTCTTCATGTGTCTCCAGGATAGAGTAATTGTTTTCGGTGATTGTGCCGTAATACCAAAGCCTACTTCAGAGCAACTGGCTGAAATTGCCATCTCTTCAGCAGAAAGCAGTAAGATGTTTGGCATTGAGCCAAGAATCGCCATGCTTTCTTATTCGTCCGGTGCTTCGGGGCAGGGAGAGGAAGTGGAAAAAGTGCGTCGTGCTACCGAACTGGTAAAATCGCGTAGGCCAGACCTGGCAGTAGAAGGACCGATACAGTATGATGCTGCAGTGGACCCGACAGTAGGCAAACAAAAAATGCCCAATTCCAAAGTAGCAGGTCAGGCTACCGTGCTCATCTTTCCGGATTTGAATACAGGCAACAATACCTATAAAGCAGTACAGCGCGAAACCGGCGCAGTGGCGATTGGGCCTATGTTACAGGGATTGAATAAACCCGTGAACGACCTGAGCAGAGGTTGTACCGTTGATGATATTTTTAATACAGTCGTGATTACTGCGATACAGGCGCAGCAGGAATGAATGGATTAAGCACTTACAGTAAACGGACAAAAACTTAGGATTTTCATTTAATAAAATCATCGCAAGTAATGAGTTGCATGCTATAAAGCGACAACGAAAATTTTAAATGAACAAAGCATTTTCTTAAACTTTACTAAATTGCTGGCATGAATATTTTTGTTGTCAACTCAGGAAGCAGTTCTATCAAATACGAGCTTATCGAAATGCCTTCTGAAAAAGTGGTTTGCAGTGGTATCGTGGAAAGGGTAGGGAAGGATGATGCAGAAATCATTCATAAAACTTACAAAGACGGAAAGGAGCGGGTGAAAAAAAAGGGGATGAAAATTGCTGATCATGCGGAAGGCTTAAAAGAAGTGGCCGCGTTGCTCACTGATAAAGAGATTGGCGTTATTAAACATGCTTCAGACATAGACGTCGTGGGCCACCGCGTGGTGCATGGCGGTGAGACATTTACTGCTACCACCGTCATTACCCAAAAAGTAAAAGATAAAATAAAAAAACTTTTTCTGCTGGCGCCGCTGCACAATCCACCAAATTATCTTGGCATTGAAGTAACTGAGAAATTATTTGTAGCCGCCAAACAGGTTGCGGTTTTTGATACGGCGTTTCATCAAACCATTCCGCCGGAAGCCTATCGATACGCCATACCGCCTAAGTTTTATAAAGAGAACAAGATTCGTGTTTATGGATTTCACGGTACCAGCCACAAATATGTAAGTGGTAAGGCGATTGATTATCTTAAAAAAGAAAACTCAAAGATCATCACCATTCATTTGGGAAACGGTTGCAGTATGACGGCGGTAAAAGACGGCAAGTCCATTGATACCAGCATGGGCTTTGGGCCGATGAATGGTTTGATAATGGGAACCCGCGCCGGTGATATCGATCAGTCAGTAATTTTCTATCTCGTCGATCAATTAGGATATGACGCGGACAAGGTAAAAAACATGCTGAATTACGAGGCCGGTATGACTGGCCTAACTGGACATAATGATATGCGCGATGTCATTGCAAAAATTGAAAGCGGTGACAAAGAGGCGCTGCTTGCTTACCAGATGTATGCTTATCGTATCCGTAAATACATCGGCGCTTATACGGCTGCGCTTAATGGTTTGGATGCTATTGTTTTCACCGGTGGCATCGGTGAAAACGATCGGCTGATGCGAAAACTTTGTTCGTCCCACCTCGAATACCTCGGTATCCAATTTGACGAAGAGAAAAACAATAGTTCTCTAAAGCAACTTCGCGAAATAAATACTGATATTTCCAGTGTAAGGGTACTTGTTATACCCACGGATGAAGAACTGGAAATAGCTATGCAATGTTACAACTTGCTAAAATGAGTGGAGTGTGGGTTTTATGTATGGTGCTCTTTAAAATGAAAAAACGAAGAATTTGTGTGTTTACTGTAATTGGGATCACAAAGGTGCTATGTAGATATTCTTCCTTTGGTCGGGAACGTTTGCATAAAAAAAATGGAATGATTTCATTGCAATTAGTAATTATAAGTTTACACTTGTAATGTGGCCGGAAAAATAAAATTGAAGAAATGCTTGATGCCTGGTAATTTCTCGTTTCTTTTTAAAACTATATTTTATGAACTATAAAATGGAACAAACATGGCGATGGTTCGGCCCGTCTGACCCCGTAAGTTTGAGTGATATAAAGCAAACCGGTGCAACAGGTATTGTCACTGCCTTGCACCATGTCCCTCATGGAGCTGTATGGACGAAGAAAGAAATTATTAAACGTAAACAGGTTTTAGAAAATGAAGGATTTAAGTGGAGTGTAGTAGAAAGCATAACCGTGCATGAGGATATTAAAACCAGGAGGGGCAATTATAAAGAATACATTGAAAAATATAAGACTTCCATTCGCAACGTTGCCGCCTGTGGTATTCCTGTAATTACTTATAATTTTATGCCCGTCAACGATTGGACGCGTACCTCACTCAATCATAAAATGACTGATGGTTCGCTTTCTTTATATTTCAATTGGGTTGACCTGGCCATTTTTGATTTATTTATTCTGAAAAGGAAAAAGGCGGATTCGTCATATTCAAAAGATATTTTACAGAAAGCAGAAGCCAGGTTTAAGAATTATTCTGCAAAACAATTGGAAGATCTCGCGGGTGTGGTAATGTTTGGCATTCCGGGTGAGAAAAAAACAACTACTGCTGATATGTTGCAGAAACTTGAATTGTATTCTGATATAGACGTTGATTCACTTCGTGATAATCTCTGTGAATTTCAAAAAGAAATTAGCACGGTCGCTGAAGAATGTGGTGTTGTATTGGCGATTCATCCCGATGATCCGCCATTTCCTATCCTGGGTCTCCCAAGAATCGTAAGCAGCATGTATGATTTCGACTATTTTTTAAACAAAGTTGAAAATAAAGCCAACGGAGTATGTTTCTGCACCGGCTCGCTTGGTGCTTCCGCGGAAAATAACTTGACGGATATGGTTAAACGAATCGGAGAAAAGATCCATTTTGTTCATTTAAGAAATGTGACTAAAGATCCCGAAGGCAATTTTTATGAGGCGGATCATCTTGGTGGGGATAACGACATGTATTCGATTGTAAAAGAAATATCAGGTCTCCAGCAAAGATTACAGAAGTCAATTCCCTTCCGGCCCGACCATGGACACCAGATGATGGATGATTTGAACAAGGTTTCTAATCCTGGTTATTCGGCCATTGGAAGGATGCGTGGCCTTGCTGAAATTCGGGGGCTTGAAATGGGAATACTTGGTAAAGGAAAAGATTGATTACATTTAAAAAAGATGGCGCAAGAAAAAGAAATTTATATACTTCTCTGATTTATTCATTTTAAAAATAATCGAATGCCTGAAACCTTACCAAACATTGGTGCTTCCTCTAACTTCGATGCGATTAATGACAAAGTAGGCAAATACAGATGGACTATTTGCTCTTTGCTTTTTTTTGCTACCACTATTAATTACTTAGACAGATCAGTAATCAGTTTATTAAAAAATGATCTTGAAATCAGGTTCAACTGGACTGAATCAGATTATTCTGATATTGTCATTGCATTTCAACTTTCTTATGCGATTGGTATGTTGATAGCCGGGAGATTTATTGACAAAGTAGGAACCAAAATAGGCTACGCTGTATCGTTGGCGCTTTGGAGCTTTGCATCAATGGGACATGCCCTAGTAAAAAGTACAGTGGGTTTTTTGATAGCAAGATCCGCCTTAGGAATCAGTGAAGCGGGTAATTTTCCTGCTGCTATAAAAACTACTGCCGAATGGTTTCCCCAAAAAGAAAGGGCATTTGCAACAGGTATCTTTAATTCGGGAGCCAACATTGGTGCAATCCTCGCACCTCTTACTGTTCCCTTTATTGTAGTGAAATGGGGATGGCAAGAGGCTTTTATTTTTACAGGCGCTTTCGGTTTAATATGGTTGGTATTTTGGTTTATATTTTACGAAATCCCAGCTAAGCAAAAAAGATTATCGAAGAGAGAGTTTGATTATATCCATAGTGATAAGGATGAAACAAATAATGCACAGACGAGTCCTGAAATTACCACTGATGTTGAACTAAACAAAAGAGTTCCCTGGATTAAATTGTTGAAATATAACCAGACATGGGCTTTTATCGTTGGTAAATTTGTTACTGACCCGATTTGGTGGTTTTATCTATTTTGGCTTCCCGCTTTTTTAACCGCACAGTATGGTATTGTTGGTACAGGAATGGCCTTACCCGTTGCGGTTGTTTATACCATGTCAACAGTAGGGAGTATATGGGGCGGTTGGTTGCCGATGTATTTTATCAAAAAAGGGTGGCCGGTTTTTCGTGCACGCAAGGTATCCATGTTGATTTACGCCTTCCTGGTATTGCCGGTTGTTACTGCGCAATATCTTGGCGCAATAAACATGTGGCTTGCTGTATTTATAATTGGTATTGCCACGTCGGCTCACCAGGCATGGTCTGCAAATATATTTACTACCGTGTCGGATATGTTTCCTAAAAAAACGGTGGCTTCCGTAACCGGTATGGGTGGCATGGCCGGTGCTTTGGGTGGTATTTTAATAGCATTCCTCGCTGGTAAACTATTTGATCATTTTAAATCACTGGGAAACCTGGATGCCGGATACTTTATCATGTTTATTATTTGCGGGTGTGCTTACCTGTTAGCATGGGTATTGATGCATTTTTTGGCACCTAAATTAAAGCGAATTGATTTTGATTAGAAGGCTGAAAGATCAATGTTGGAAGAATTAAGAAGTAAAGAATATTTAAGAATAAATTTTATGAAAAAATTTTTAGACGAAGAATTTTTGTTACAGTCCAATACTGCAAAAAAGTTATACCACGATTTTGCGGAAAAAATGCCCATCATAGATTATCACTGTCATCTCCCGGTAGAGCAAATCGCCAATGATATTAATTTTGAAAACCTGACGCAAATATGGCTGTATGGCGATCACTATAAATGGCGGGGAATGCGCGCGAATGGTGTCGATGAAAGTTATTGCACGGGTGATAAATCCGATTATGAAAAATTTGAAAAGTGGGCCGAAACCGTACCTTATACATTACGCAATCCTCTTTATCACTGGACGCATTTAGAACTGCAGAGATATTTCGGCATACATGAAATTTTGAATGCTGAAAGCGCAAAGAAAATTTATGATGAATGCACGAAGAAATTGCAAACGAAGGAATATTCAGTCCGCAGTTTACTTCGTAAAATGAATGTAAAAGTGGTCTGCACTACTGATGATCCGGTAGATTCTTTGGAACATCATCAGAAGATAAAAGAAGATGGATTTGAAATAAAGATTTTGCCTGCTTTTCGCCCGGATAAGGTCATGAATGTGGACGACGCGAAAACGTTTAATGACTACATAAAGAAGTTGGAATCAGTAAGCGGAATCGTCGTTACTTCGTATGAGACTTTCCTGGAAGCTTTAAAACAGAGGCACAATTTTTTTGCCTCAATGGGCTGCGTGCTTTCAGATCACGGTTTGGACTACATGTATTCCGAAGATTATTCCGATGCGGAGATAGAAAATATCTTCAGCAAAATTCGGAATGGAAATGAATTGTCATCGATTGAGAATTTGAAATTCAAATCTTGTATGCTGCATCTCTTTGCGGTGTGGGATTGGGAGAAAGGTTGGGTGCAACAGTATCATATCGGCGCTTTCAGGAATAATAATACCAGGAAATACGAGGAATGCGGCGCCGATACGGGATGGGATTCTATTGGGGATTATTTGCACGGGAAAGCCACGGTAAAATTTTTAAACCGCCTTGATTCAAAAAATCAATTGGCCAAAACAATTATTTATAATCTCAATCCTAAAGACAACGAATTAATAGCTACGATGGCGGGTAATTTTAATGATGGAACGGTTGCCGGGAAAATTCAGTTTGGAGCAGCATGGTGGTTTTTAGATCAGAAAGACGGTATGGCACAACAGATCAACACTTTATCAAATATGGGCCTGGTGAGCAGAATGGTTGGGATGATTACAGACTCCCGCTCATTCCTTTCTTATCCGCGCCACGAGTATTTCCGCAGACTTATTTGCAATATTTTTGGCGAAGAAATCGAGAATGGCGAATTACCAAACGATTTGGAATGGACTGGGAAAATAATAGAAAATATTTGCTATCACAATGCGAAGGAATATTTTGGTTGGTGATGTTTAGATTTCCTTTATTTTGGAAAAAGAGAAATACGTGAAAATTGTTTGTTTACCATAAGAGGAATGAAAACGGCAATCAATACTTTATAAAAGTTGTGTATTTTTTAAAACCTTAATTCTGATGAAAAAAATCGCCTTCATTTCGCTGTTTATCTCTAGCTCGCGTAAAATTCGCAACATTCTTTTCAGTTAGTGAATCTCAAAAATATACATTATGTCTCGTCAAACAATCATCGAATCTGCTGCTTCGCAGAACGGCACAAAAGAATCGCCCGCCAATTCCAACAAAGCCAAATACGGGGTATGGTATGGACTTAATGGTGTAAAATGTTGCGCCATTTTGTAAGTTGGGTATATGACCAGTCGGGTAATCCGCTCGGCTTTATTGAAACCGCAAAGGGCTACCAGAGTTGCCAAGGCGGCTATAATTTCTGGAAGACCGGGAACCAGTTGACCAACGAACCTCAACAGGGTGATATCGTTTTATTCGATTGGGATGGCAATGGCCAATGCGACCATACGGGTATTTTTGATTCGTGGACAGATGCTTCCAAAACTGCTTTTCTTTCGTGGTAGGGAAACACGGCAGTAGGAAATAACAGCGATGGCGGCATAGTGATGCAGCGCAAAAGAAGCAGGAACATGGTAAGGGTGTTTGCCAGCCCTTCTTTGTTAGATAATCCATCGGCTTCCATTGAGAATAACAATATGAAAAGCGGAGACAGGCGAGCTAATATAGCCTCGTTGCAAAGAATGCTGTATAATCTCGATTATAATATTACTGTGGATGGCTTTTTTGGAGATGAAACTGAAAAAATTATAGAACAGTTTCAAAAAGATCATGGGCTGCTGGTAACAGGTGAAGTGACTCCCGCATTACTTGGTGCAATACAGAAGCAGGCAAGCGAACCCGACGTGCCGTCCAAAACATTAACAACGGGCTCTTACCTTAAAAAAGGTAATTCGGGTGCGGGTGTGCTGGTTTACAAGAATCATTGAACGTGGCAGGCGCCAATCCTAATGTAGTTGAAGATGGCGTATTTTGGAGTGCAACCGTCACCGCTTTAAAAGTGTTTCAGAAAATAAAGAACCTGATCGTAGATGGTGTTGCAGGGCCAGAAGTGTTTGCTGCTTTGAGTTTGAAGGTGTAATTTTTTAGACTGAATTTAAAGAGTTTGTAGTAAATGAACAATCAACCAATATTTCTGCTTAGTGTGACAGTCATATTTAGCCGAATTTAGGCGGAACGCTATTTTTGGTAACGTCCGGAAACTCGTAAGACTGAGATTAATGACCAAACAAAAGAAACTCGTAAGACACGAGCCAACGAAAATAATTTTGATTATTTAAACTTTGGTGTACAAAAACTCATTTCGAAAGGGTGGGCTTTTATGGTGACAATAAACAGAGTTTTAACTGAAATTCCTGTTTTATTTGTCGGATAAGAAAGATTTTGAAACCAGTTGTGGTAGCCTGAAAGATTGTGTCTTCGATATATCAGCAGAAAATATTTCAAATGAAAACACCCCGAAATTTTCGGGGTGTTTTCATTCTTATGGATAAAATTAATTAGAAACTGTATCGTAATCCCAGCTGCATATACCAGAGGTTGGCAACGCTGTTATCTACCTGGAATGGCGTCTGCACCAATTGCTTGTTGTATTCACTCCACGTGTAGCTAGGTGCATTGTTTACTACCTTTTTCATGATTAAAGGGTTTGTAATAGTAGTAGTCTGAGTATAGCCAAAATTTTTCGACTTGTTGTCTATGAGATTTCCCATGTTGAAAATATCTGCGCTAAACTGCAGGTTATGCTTTGTGCCACCTTTAGTTTCAAGAAAGAAATCCTGGAGGAAACGAAAATCTACCTGGTGCATCCATGGCGCTTTTTGGCCGTATCGGGAGGCGTACTGGCCAGTATGTGAAGATAAATACTTACTGTTGGAAATGTATGCATCATAAGCTTGCTGCTGTTGTGCTATTGTGTAACTCCTTGTCGCAATGACTTGTCCCAAAGGGTTTTTGTCTGTTACTGTATAATTTACAAACGGAACGTCGCTACCTTTTGCGTATAAATAAAGTAATTCTGAATTTCCGTCTCCCACGATGGAACCGTTAGACATATAATTAATCAGGTATCGGTTGCTACCTGTGTAGACCAAAGAAAATGTAGAAGCAAAGTGTTTGGCATATTCTAATCTATACGCCAGATTAGCGATTACTCTGTGTGGTATTGCATATTGAGACGTGGCCAACTCCTGGGAATTTGGACCATTTACATTTGCAATTGATTGCCAGGCAGAAGCTGCTCTTGAGCCGGGATTGGGGCTAACTTCGTTTGCTATGGTATAAGTATAAGCAAGTGAGCCGTAGAACCCTTTCGTAAAGGATTTAGACAATTGAGCCGTGGCAGAAAAAGAATTGCCTTTTTTGGTATTTTCAAGAACAATTGGGGTACCGAGGTTTGCATAATAGGTTGGCGGCGTTCCTGGGTAGTAACTCCTGGTATCGGGGCCTGAATATTTATCTGTTGGCGCTTTCAGATTTGGATTTCTCATCACTACCGCATTAATATCTTTTGTATATATGAAATCTGCGGTAGCAACCAAACCATTTCCTAATTTTTTATCAAAGCCTAAATTAGTTCGCCATACCAGCGGGTATTTAAAATGAGAGTCAATTACGACGAAACTTTGCGGAGGTGTCGTGGTGTTGGGAGTGGTAGGGAACTTGGATGCATAAGCGTTTGGATCCGGGCTAAATTGAGTAATCCCCAGGGAATCCAAATCATGTTTATTGTTAAAGTAAACAGCGCTTTGATACATGCCGTTATTAGATGGCATATTGGTAAGGAATACATAAGGAATACGGCCACTGAACAGACCGGTTCCCCCCCTTAACACAAGAGATTTCTCCCCCGGATTTTTCACCCAGTTGAATCCCACTCTTGGAGAAAATATTAAACTACTTTTTGGCCATTTTCCTGTGGTGTAATGGACCATTTCACCTTTTGCATTCGGCAATAATAACGCATCAATAGCAGGATTATCAATAGGATTTTCAGTGTAAAATGGTTTATCTACACGCACCCCATAAGTAATTTTGAAATTATTCTTCATCTTGTATTCGTCCTGAATGTATAAACCCAATTGCCCTATTTTCAAATCAGCAGAATAGACAGCAGGCTGTCCCGGTACCAAAGAGTAAGTATAACCATAATAGCGTGGCTGGAGCTGATTCAAAAAAGCGCCCAGGCTGTCAAATACATAATGGCCTTGTGAGCCCCCCATAAACATATTTCGAATTTGCTGGAATTCATAATTAATTCCTGCGGTAATAGTATGAGCGCCTTTATAAACGGTGAGGTTATTAGTAAAATTAAAATCCTTGCCATCCAGAATATTATTATTTGTAAAGGGGTCTGTTCCTAAGCTGATATAGTTTAGTCCTTGCCCGTTAAAAATGTCAACTGTTGGGAACACCTTGCCTCCGGGTATAAACCTGGTGTCATTGGTTTTAGTATAGGTTGCAATAAATTGATTAGAAACCGTATTGCTGAAGCGGCTGTTTAATTCCAGCGATGCCGTTCTTACTATATGATCTGTGCCGTAATTGGAATTAGCGAAACCCATAGATTGTGTACCAAATCTATTGACAGGTAGCCTGCTTAAACCACTTGATTGGCCGGTGACATTGATCTTGCCATTTTGAGGAACGCTGCTGCTGTTTAATGGGCTCATATCACTCCCGGTATAGTCAGTATATTTTACAGTCAATCGATGCTTATCACTGATATTCCAATCAATTTTTCCTAAAAACTTTGTATCCTTTGACTCGAAATTTGGAAACCCATCGTAAGCTCCGGGATCGTAACCATAAGTGGATTTTACAAAATCAGAGACCGCCTTTAAATCTGAAATACTGGTAGTTGATTGCGTACCAGAGTTGCTTGAACCTGTGGCTACATAAGTGATACCGGGAACCGACCTGGTTTCATGCTCCGCGTTTATAAAAAAGAATAATTTATTCTTAATAATAGGGCCGCTAAAGCTTGCTCCAACAATTTTATTGTCTAACGGAGTTTTTGTAATGCTTTGCCCGTCTATTTTCGAACCCATCAAATTCTGATTTCTAAAGTAATAATATGCACTTCCATGAAAGGTATTGGTACCACTTTTGGTTACGGCATTGATACCGGCACCCGTAAATCCAGACTGACGCACGTCAAAAGGAGCTATATTAACAGAAACTTCCTGTATGGCATCTATAGAAATTGGAGATGGACCACCGCCCGGAGTAAGGTCAGAACTTAATCCAAAACTATTGTTCAGATTCGCACCATCTACTTGAAGATTATTATACCTGCCATCCCTGCCGGCAAAACCGTTACCATTTGCCTGCGGAGTGATCCTGGTGAAATCGCTGAGCGACCTGTTGATAGTCGGAAGTGTTGATAATTGGGCTGTGGTTACCACTGTACTGGCTCCTGTTTTGAGCGACCTGTTACCCGTTCCTCTCCCTGCCACTACTACTTCCTGGAGGCTTTCACTGGAAGAAAGCATGCTTACCGTCAACTGATATGGTTCGCCTAACGATAAACTGATATTCTGGATAGTGTCGGTGTTAAATCCCACAAAACTAGCAGTAACCGTGTAGGGGCCGCCAATTCTTAATCCCGGCATATCAAATAAACCATCTTTTCGGGATACAGTATTATAAACGGTACCTGAGGGGATGTGTGTTGCGGTTATAGTAGCACCCGCAATGCCTGCGCCGGAATGTTCAATTACTTTACCTGTTATGCTACTAGTGGTTACCTGCGCATTCGTAATGAAGGGTAGCAAAAAAGCAGCCACTATGAACGGGGCGATTCTTTTCAAATTCATATTTATTTGTTTTAGTGTCTCGTTTAGCCGCAAAGGAATTAAAATCCTTTAATATCTCTTATGATTTTATTAACAAGTTAAAGGCAATTTTTGCACACTAAGCGCTGCACGGAGGTTATTAACAAATTATGAAGGTGGTCGAAATTGAAGTATGGTAATCTTCGATCTTTTGGCTATGAACGGAAACGGAAAACGACAAAGTTATTTTGGAATAAGAATGTTAAGAAAATGTCCGTTTACTGCAGAGATGAATCGCCAGTAATCGGTTGTCGGAACTCGATGGTCAACCGCCGCCACTCACAGCTTAAACCCAATCGAAAATACGATACTTCCCACGTTATTTTTCAGGTAGGCAGGCGTGTTGGGCTTATCTGCCAGAAGGTAGGGATAATTAATGTTTTTATTCATTGAATAAACATAGGTGAGGTCTATAAACATTCCGTGGTTTCTGTAACCCAACCCGCCGGCTATTTTAAATAGATCAGCGCTCTGATTTTCGTAAGGGTTGCCATAGTAGGCGCCCCCAAGTCTGAACATAATAGTATTAAATTTTAACTCTCCACCCAGCCGTGCATTAATGGCATTTTTATAAAGATTATCTATCACGCCATTCAACGCGCCGTAATAAGATTTTGTTGAGGCTGTATTGGTTACATCATGGAAAGATGAATTTTTATAATTTACATACTCCACATCTGCAGAAATAAAACCACGCTGGTTCTCTACATTTTGCGTTTCCCGCAATACTAATGAGCCGCTGAGAATAAATCTACCGGGAGTACTCAGATTATATTTTGATTGAAGTAACTGGCCGTTGTTCAGATCGGTAGAACTTTGCTGTTTTGTGCCCGCGCCACCATAGCCTTCCAGGGATGTAATTATCTGGTTATTATAGTTGTCAGTCAATTGATAGATACTTGGAGTGTGATATGCCAGTCCGAGTCTGACATCTTCTACCGGTTTAAAAATGACGCCGAATTTCCCATTGACGCCAACACCTTTTGTATCCAACGTCTCGTTGGCTTCGTAATAATTGAAGTTATTGTTGTGGTTGTTCGAAGTGTCTGTTTCTTTATAATAACTTTTGCGGTGATAAGACAAAAAAGGGAAGGTAAGCGTGCCGCCAAAAAACCATTTATCTTTTACATTAAAACCAACACCAATGCCTGCATCAGTGATTCCACCGCGCGTATCAATCTGATTTTCCTGAACAAGCCCTATTGCAGGATTCGCCTGAGTTCTGTATCCTCCCAGAGAACCATTAGCATTCTGAACCGTGTCTATTAAGTAAGTATTAAAGGCGAGACTGCTTCCCGAGGGATAATTATTAGCAGCGTTGTTTGGGTCTGTAACGTTATCATTAGTGAGTTGTTCCAGGTACTGTTCGGAAGAAGAAGAATTTTTATTGGTGCCTTTATAATAAACGTGATTATTAAAATCAGCCGCCCTGTTAATTCCAAAACCAATAGCCATGCTTCTTAAACTCTTCCCTTGCTGTGATGGCGATGCCAGGATAAACCCTGTCGTACCAATACTGAAACTGTTATTTTTTGCTGATTCGGTATTACCTAAATAATTTGATTTGGAATTTTGAAATGCGAACGAGGGCGTAAAAGCAAAATCACCCGTTTTATAAAATCCAAGCCCTGCCGGATTAATAAACATAGAAGTAAATTCACCACCGAGTGCTCCGCCTGCACCGCCGATTGCCTGGTTTCGGGCCGTACCGCTTGGAGTTAAAAAGGAGTATCTCAATGCATCGGCGGGTTCTTGCGCATACGAATAACATACGCTCAATAAAAAAGACAATATTAAATATCTTGCTTTCATCATACGGACCTTTAATTCACTTTTGTGAAATGATTGTTTTCAGCTCTCGATTATAAAGTGTTCTAAAAAGGGATGAAAAATCATCCCTTTCATAAGTCTTATCTTCCAAAACTTCTTACGGGAGCACTTCCGCCTGAAGAAGATGGAGCAGAAGAGGGACTACCCATCGAAGGCGAACTGTTGACCTGCGGCGTATTAAATGTCCTTTGAGGAGGTTGGTTGTAATTGTTATTGTTATTATTATTTCTCTCCCCGTTATTGTTTGGATTTACATATGTATTCCTTTCCCTGCTAGGCTCAATAACCCTTCTTATAACATTTCCAACACCTGTAGTCCGCCTTATCGGTGCGGGAGAGTTACTAGGGCTAACAACCCCCGTGTTACCGGGTCTAACACTATTTCCATTAGTATACGGGTTCAGGTTAAATGTTCTTGGACTGGAACTATTCGTTGTACCTATATTTCCAGGATAATATAGATTCCCTGGATAATAGGAGTGCCCATAATAAGAACCACCATAGTAAGGGCTATAAAACGGACTATTGAAACTATTGTAAGGGTCATAAAAGGAACCCCAACCATATCCAAAACCACCATACGACATAGGCATATAGGGATTGTAAAAACTCATATACGATAATGGATTATACCCTCCATAATACGGATTATAGAGAGAATTATACGCGTAAGGATTATAGCCCATTCCATATCCCAGACCAACTGTTAAGGGCGTTCTGTAAGCAGGATCTTGAATTCCCTGGCGTATCTGGGATTCCTCTTCATCCTGGTAATAATAAGAATCCCTTCCCTGGTCGCTCATATTGGCTACAGATTCGCCTTGCACCGGAGCAGGTGAATAATAAACATCATCAGGTGTTTGTGCTGAACGATATGCGGTGCTGCAACTGCTAAAAGCAACCACGGCGCCAAAAAGGAATATATATTTTAGTTTCATGATAATGGTTTTTAAAAGTTTGATAATGAACCTTTATTTTTGCGTCATTGCACTGTAAATTTAAGCATAATATCGCATTGTAAACCCATTGTTTTTACCACCGGTTGTTAAATTAATGCAAAGAGAAATAATATTGTCTAAATAAACAGCAATTTTATTTTTTTGCAAGACTGAAGCGTTCAGCAAAAGAAAACATCAACAAATCAACAAAGTTAATCAATAAAAAAGTAGCATCGAATGAGTAAAGAAATTACAAGCAGGGAACAAGACTATTCTCAATGGTATAATGATTTGGTGATAAAAGCTGGCCTTGCCGATTATAGTGCTGTGCGGGGATGCATGGTGATTAAGCCTTATGGTTTTGCACTTTGGGAAAATATGCGGGACCAGTTGGATAAAATGTTCAAAGCGACCGGGCATCAGAATGCCTATTTTCCTCTTTTTATTCCCAAAAGTTTTTTGAGTAAAGAAGCGGCGCATGTGGACGGATTCGCCAAAGAGTGCGCTGTTGTTACGCATTATCGCCTGAAAAATGATCCGAACGGTGGTGGAATTATAGTAGATCCGGACGCGAAGCTCGAAGAAGAATTGATAGTGCGGCCTACATCGGAAACGATTATCTGGAATACTTATAAAACCTGGATTCAATCATACCGTGACCTTCCGGTCTTGGTGAACCAATGGGCGAATGTGGTAAGATGGGAAATGCGCACACGTTTATTTCTACGTACTACTGAATTTCTATGGCAGGAAGGGCATACGGCGCATGCCACGGCGCAGGAAGCCATAGATGAGACCATGAAGATGCTGGGTGTATATGCTGAATTTGCAGAAGAATGGATGGCGCTACCGGTGGTCAAGGGAGTAAAAAGTGTCAATGAACGTTTTGCAGGGGCGGTAGATACTTATTGCATTGAGGCATTGATGCAGGACGGAAAGGCCTTGCAGTCGGGCACTTCTCATTTCCTGGGACAGAATTTTGCCAAAGCATTTGACGTAAAGTTCAGCGACAAAGAAAATAAATTGGATTACGTTTGGGCTACAAGTTGGGGTGTTAGTACGAGGCTGATTGGAGCGCTCGTGATGGCCCATAGCGATGATGATGGCCTTATACTTCCTCCAAAAATTGCGCCCATACAGGTTGTTATTGTTCCGATCTTTAAAGGGGAAGACCAAAAGAAACTGATAGATGAAAAGATAGATCCAATAATCCAGGATTTTAAAGCATTGGGAATTTCTGTAAAATATGACGATGATGACAGTCGCCGTCCGGGCTGGAAATTTGCCGAATACGAATTGAAAGGCGTACCGGTAAGAATAGCGATAGGAGTGAGAGACCTGGAAAATAATGTAGCTGAAGTAGCAAGAAGAGATACCAAAGCCAAAGAATCCGTTTCGCTGGATGGACTTGCTAATACCGTAAAAGTTTTGCTTGATGACATACAAAGCAGCATCTATAAAAAGGCAAAAGCTTACCGCGATACGCATATTACCAAAGCCGACACCTGGGATGAATTTGTAAAATTATTAGATGAAAAAGGTGGTTTTATTTCAGCACATTGGGATGGCACTGCCGAATCCGAAGAAAAAATAAAAGAACTGTCCAAAGCCACTATAAGGTGTATTCCACTAAATAATCCAAAAGAAGAAGGAAAAGATATCTTGACTGGAAACCCCAGCAGCGAAAGGGTTTTGTTTGGAAGGGCGTATTGATGAAAGTTGTAACTACACTCAAGTCATTGATCCCATGAAATAAGAATTCGCATTTTTTATTGGTTCACTGTTATTAATGAACCTCGCATATTTTTCGCATCCGGTTGAGGCAATATATACACTATTGATAATTTAGCGAGGTTGCCAAACCAAGAAGGTTTTGCGTGCTGTTAATATAAATTTCGAGGTCTAAAATAAACCTTCTTGGTTTTCCTTCACGAGATGTATGTTGCCATGTTGTGACATAAGAACAGGATGATCCGGTACCTATCTAATTTGAATTGCACGAAGTTGCCAATTTCATTTCAGTTCTATTGAAGTATTTTTGCAAGATTAGAAATAAGTAAGACTATCATTATTAGTAACAAAATTTTTAATTCAAGAATGCAACGAATTCCAGAATCAGAATTAATTATCAACCCGCGCGGCGCTATTTATCACCTCGATTTGAAACCAGATGAACTCGCCGGAAATATCATCACAGTAGGCGATCCCGGCAGAGTTAGGGAAATCAGTAAACATTTTGACAGAATAGAAATAAAGCGGCAACACCGTGAGTTTGTGACGCATACCGGTTTTATCGGTGAAAAAAGGATTTCTATTGTAAGTACCGGTATTGGTCCGGACAACATTGATATCGTAATGAACGAATTGGATGCGTTGGTAAATATTGATTTCGAAAGCCGGACAGTTCATAATGAATTAACGCAATTAAACATCATACGCATCGGCACCTCGGGATCGTTGCAGGCTGATGTACCTGTTGATAGTTTTGTTGCCAGTACGCATGGGTTAGGAATTGATAATTTGATGAATTTTTATTTGCAGGAAAATAACGAAGAAGAAAAGCAATTAATTCAATCATTTGTTACGCAAACCCAGTTGCACAATGGTTTTGGATACCCCTATATTGCCGCTGCTTCCATGCGTTTATTAAAACATTTTGTACAAGGTTATCACCAGGGAGTTACAGTAACCTGCCCAGGATTTTATGGGCCGCAGGGTAGGGTGCTTAGGCTTCCGCTGGCGAACCCAAAATTGATAGACCGGCTTACTTCGTTTGAATTTGGAATACATCGCATTACCAATTTTGAAATGGAAACATCGGCTATATATGGGCTGGGAAGGGTTTTGCACCATCATTGCCTATCACTTAGCGCCATTATTGCAAACAGGATCCACAAGAATTTTAGTAAAGAGCCTTTAGCGCTGATGGAAAAACTCATAAAAACATCTTTAGAAATTATTACAGAAAAATTATAAAATGAAATTCATATTTGAAAAATACCAGGCTACTGGTAACGATTTTATATTACTTGATAACCGTAAAAATATTTATGATGGCATTACTAATGAACAGGCAAAAGCTATGTGTGATCGGCATTTTGGGATTGGTGCTGATGGGCTGATCCTATTGAACAATAAGAAAGGGTACGATTTTGGAATGGTTTATTACAACGCAGATGGTAATGAGGGCACGATGTGTGGTAACGGCGGCCGTAGCATCACACAGTTTGCCAATAAACTGGGTATCAAAAAGAATGAATATTTATTTTCGGCTACGGATGGTGAACATAAATCAGTTATTGATTTGGACAAAGAAATAAAATTGCAAATGGCTGATGTAACGAAGTTGGAATTTTCGTTGAATCATTATGTTTTGGATACAGGATCGCCTCATTATGTAAAGTACGTGAATGACATCGAAG
>DATCFI010000009.1:0-3509 GCA_036509585.1 Hanamia sp.
AATATCCACCAGAAAGACTAAAACAAAATCCAACAGAAAAGCAGAACCAATATCCAAGCGAAGAACGAAGCCAATATCCAAGCGAAGAACTGATACAGTATCCAAAAGAAGAGCCAAAGACACTATCCAAAGAAAGTAAGACATTATTCAAAGAACAACGAAGATTAATCCCAACAGAACTGGAACCCTAAAAGAAAACAAGATCCAAACATTCTGTCCGAAAACATGGCACATTAGAAATGTGTATGCTTAAATGGATCTTGAACCGCAAACTGCTTGAAAAATTGCAGTAAAAAGTTTAAAAATGTCTCTTTTACCGGGACATTTTTTTTATTACCCCGTTTTACGAAATGACTCTAAAGACTACAAATCTTCAAAAAAAGTTGCTCTACTGTTATGGTAACGCTTTCCTCCAGTTGTTAGTTAGGTTAGGGAACGTCCACAACCCTTGCAGTTTTGGTATTAGCACTAAAATACCCTAAAGCGCCTCCCGAAATATTGCTCGGCGGATTACCAGGCGAAGGGCTGCCAGGCGAAGATATTTGTAGAAGCCCGTTTAAATAATTATATACATTTTCATCCACACAGTTCATTTCTACCGTCAACTTCATGCCGGATTTTATATCCGAGGAATCAGTACTGTACAAAGTCAGGTTAATGTATCGTCCGTCAGAAAACTGATCATCAAATACAGCATTGCCTCTTCCATCCGGGAATGCCTCGCCCTTTACAGATTCTTTAAACTTGTAAAAGTTGGCAACTCCGGCAGGATCCTGGAAGTTCACTACAGGATATATGTCATTAGAGAGACCTCCTTCTACAAATGTGATAGAATCTAAATGTACAGGTTGAGGCATTGTGGAAGTGGCTGTATAAACGTGGCCGCCTGTTTCAACGTAGAGTTGATAGGTAAAACCTGGGACGCCTGTAAATAGGCGCGTAGTATAATCGCCCGGTGTTTTTTCGGTTAACGTATCTACCAGGCCATTGCCGGTAATGGTTACAAAGGCCCCTGATACAGGTGGAAAAGTATTATCTGAAGAAAAGTTAACCGATTGAGAAATATTGACGTGGTAAGGCCCTGGCCGGTTGTTTACTTCGCCGGTAATAACTAATTGCGTGGCTGCATTTTTAAGATCTACGTCAATGACTTTTTTACAACCCCAAAAAGAAAAGGTTAAGAGCATTGACGCGAGTAAATAAATTATTTTATAAGATCGCATGACGCTTAAAATTTAAAATTGTAAGTAACGGATGGCACCCATCTGAACAAAGAATATTGAACCGCCTGTGTCTTTTGGGCGTTATTAGGATCGTTCTGGAACTCAACAAAATAGGGGTTCTCCCTGCCATAAGCGTTATAAATAGAAAATGTCCAGCTTCCATCAAATTTTGCCGTTTTCTTTCCCTGCAAAGTAGCGCTAAGATCAAGCCTGTTGTAGGCATGCATCCTGTATCCATTTCGTTCAGTGTAATAAAAGACCGTGTTGCCATCGACCGAATATTTTCCTGAAGGGTAGGTAACCGCGTTGCCGGTGTTATAAACAAAATCCGACGATAGTGTCCATTTTTTATTTAGTTGATACAAGGCTACGACAGCTACATTATGCGTTTGATCCTGCGTAGTTGGATACCAGTTATTGTTATTGATGCCATCTATCAACCTAACCGTCCGCGAAAGTGTATAACTGACCCAGCCCGTCAATTTTCCATATTTCTTTTTGGCGTATAGTTCCAGTCCATACGCTTTCCCTTTACCGAACAATAATTGGGATTCTACAGTTGCATTGGCCACAAGTACGGCGCCATCTTTATAATCTATCTGGTTTTGCAAAAACTTGTAATAAAGTTCCGCGGAAAATTCGTACCTGTTTCGGGAAATATTGCGATAATAACCTGCAGAAATTTGATCAGCAATTTCCGGTTTTACGTTATTGCTGCTAGGTATCCATAAATCGGTTGGATTGCCTCCCGTGGAATTAGAAAGAAGATGAAGATTTTGAACATTCCTGGAGTACGAAGATTTTAAAGAACTATTTTGATTTAACTGGTAAGTAGCGGCAATACGTGGCTGAAGATTGAGGTAGGATTTTGCAATTTGTCCACTAGAATAGGTGGTCGTATCTATTACATTACCGTTTTTGTCGTAGCTGTAAAAATCACCTGGCCCTATAATACTGAATGACGTAAAACGCAAGCCTGCGTTGAATTTTAACTTGGACGTTGGCGTCCATTCGTCAGACACGTAAACCGAGCCGTCTAATGCATATTTCTTTTCGAGGGTCAAAGGATTAAAACTCGAAGTTTCAGACGCTTCAATTGTTCCGGGTGTAAAGACGTGGTTGATTAAGTTGACCCCGAAATTAATTTTATTTTTAATTCCCTGGTAATACTGAAAGTCTGATTTTAGGGAAAAATCTTTTATTTTAGAAAGAATGACGAGGTTGTCGGAACTATGATTGATAGTGACTTTATAATCGTAATTGCTATAAATGAATGAGGTGTTTGAAAATAATCTGGTGTTAAAAATATGATTCCACCGTAGCGTGGCTGTTGTATTTCCCCAATCGATACCAAACTGGGAACCATAGCCTAGTTTATCCTTGCCAAAATAGCTTGATAAGAACACCCTGTCTTTTTCTCCAAACTGGTAATTGGCTTTCGCATTCAGATCGTAAAAGTAAAGAATGCTCTTATTGACCGTACTGTCTTTTGATAATTTTAAAAACAGGTCTGCATAAGTACGCCTGGCACTGATAATAAAAGAGCCTTTATTTTTTACGATAGGGCCTTCAAAGTTCAGGCGCGAAGAAATGAGGCCGATTCCTCCGCTAACTTTATATTGTTTATCATTACCATCATTCATTTGCACGTCCAGTAAAGAAGATAAGCGTCCACCATATTGCGCGGGCATGTCGCCTTTATAAATGGTAACGTCTTTTATGGCGTCGGAATTAAACGTAGAAAAAAAGCCTAGCAAGTGCGATGCGTTGTAAACAGTGGCTTCGTCCAGCAAAATCAAATTCTGGTCTGCACTACCGCCCCGTACAAAGAACCCTGCGGATCCATCACCACCGGATTTGATACCGGGCAGCAACTGGATCGTTTTGAGAATATCCTTTTCGCCAAATATTACCGGAACATTTTTGATTTCATTAATGGATATTTTTTGAACGCCTGGCAGTGTCTGGGTAATATTATCACCTTTTCTCGCACTAATTACTATTTCCTGCATCTTGGTGCTCTGTGGAACCAATTGGATGGTTAGCATTTGATCTTTCTGTAATGAAACCTTTATGCTATCATCTTTATAGCCCGAAAAGCTGGCCACCAACGTATAATCATTTGCGGGAGCGCTGATAGAATAAAAACCATAATGATTGCTGACAGAACCCGCTTCTGAGTATCCAACTAATGAAATGGTTGCGCCAATCAGGGTTTCGCCGGTTTGCTTATCTTTAATGGTGCCACTGATCGTACGCTTTTGCTGGGAAAAACATAGTTGTGTA
>DATCFI010000010.1:0-2143 GCA_036509585.1 Hanamia sp.
CAATGCTTGATACACTGAATATTAAAGAGGGCTTTTCCCGATTATTCCGATCCACCTTCTTAGAAGGTGGTTGTTGAGTTATACATCCTGTTTCAAAATGTAGGGAAAATGGGTTAATCGATAATGTGTGAATTGTGTAACGTTTCTCTGCAATTATGTAATACTTATGAGCCGGTAAAAATTCATCTTTGTTATAAATGGATTATTTCCAGGTAACCCGAAAAATCAAACAACTAAAATGGATACAATTTTAGTCATTGAAGACAACGAAGAAATTCTTGAGAATTTGACTGAATATTTAGAAATGGAAGGTTATAAAATCCTCGGGGCAAATAACGGCAAAAGAGGCATTGAACTGGCCATGGAATTTATACCTGATTTAATTGTTTGCGACGTTTTAATGCATTCAATGAACGGACACGAGGTTTTGCAAGTGATTCTGGGTTCAGGCACAACATATGCAATACCATTTATTTTTAGTACTTCCATGTCTGAAAAAATTGACAGAGCAGCAGCGCTGCTGCTTGGTCAGAGCTGTTGAATTCTAAATCATATGTGGATAATCATACAGTTTAGTCCAATCGAGTGAAAATCCGTAGCGCTGTTCTTTAATATTTTTAAATTTATTGTATCTGAAAAAGTTGAGTGCAAAACTTCTTAAAATAGAATAGTTAAAGGGTTGTCTTGCCATTCTGTGGCCATCTTCATGAAAGCTGACATCCTTCACGTAATGATTTTTATTCTCTATTCCCCAATGCTCCCGCACCAGTTTAGAGGCATATTTTGCATTCAGGATAGTATTGGAAAGATAGATGGCCCTTTCCTCCGATTCCTCCCATAGCCCTGTAGCTGTGTTTTTGATTTGCCTGCGCCGTTCAATGCACACAACCGTTTCGATATATTGGCACCACTGTTCATCTAGTACATGATCTGCTATGCCTTTCTGATACACAGTTGCCTTTCTGAACTCTATGCGGCCATGTCCTTTTTCAACAGGGGCTTCATACAACTGGTCAGGGCGTTCCAGTTTTATAATTTGCTCTACATCCTCCTCCAATGCCTTTTGATTGTCTTTAAGCTGGATAAGCAACTTATGGTTATTGGCGGCGGCGATTTCAAAAGTTTTCTTTTGAAGGTGCAGGGCATCGGCTGTAAAAATGCAATTGGGGATTCCCAGCTCTCTGAGCAGCTGCTGGAATACAGGGATCTCGTTAGTCTTTTCTGCTATTTCCACGTGGCCCAATATCAGTTCACGCGCCACACTGAAAAATGAAAAACTTTGTACCGCCCGTTTTTCGTCTGATTTATCTTCGCTGCCGCGAAGGGTTTTCCCATCGGCTGCGATATGATGGTAAGTTGTGCCGGTGAAGGCATCTTCTGGCAGCAGATGCTGAGTAGAAGCCCGGAAGGAAGCCTCCAGTTCTTCCGGATCTACTCCTTTTATGTGATTACGAATAGTAGTATGATGAGGTGAGGCCTTCCACTTCAGGTCGAAATGAGTTGACAACTTATCAAAATGGGTGTTGATGAACAGACTGATTTGCCTGTAGGTATTGGCGTTACAACAAATAGCCATCAATGAGAAAAGAAGTGTATGGTGTAAACTGTATCTTTGTCCCTGAAGGCGGAGAAAATCTTTCACCTCCTCTAAAAAAGTAGTAAGCATAACGATAAAACTTTGAATTGTAGTGAATTACAAAGTTATCCACATTCGTTTAATTGCTTACTGCTTTTTTTATTTAGAATTCAACAGCCCTGGGGGAAGCCAGGTTGAAAAGAGGCGAGAGTTTTGACAACTATTTCACAGTTGGATTTTATTTCGGTTTCTTTAATCGCTTCCGATATAAGCTGAGAAAGCCTTTCAGGAGAAGTTTGTATTCTTGCATTAATTAATAAAGTGGCAGAATTATTCTTTTTATTTTCAATAGTATCCAATAATTCCTCTTGCGGAGCATACGTAAAACTAATTTTCTTCTCTCCATTCAGTAAGAATTTTAAATGACCAACCGGGTATTTATTCAAATGGATTTTTTGGTATATCATTCTCATTAAATCTACTGCTGATTGATCTGCATTATAACCAGGACTGTAAATTTCAATGACCTGATTATGCCATGCCAGTTTGGCTTCTCCGTCGCCATAA
>DATCFI010000011.1:0-52986 GCA_036509585.1 Hanamia sp.
CGTATCTGAATGAATTCTTTTATCGCTTTAACAGACGGGGATTTGATAAAACTATATTTCACAACCTTCTAGAAAGAATGGTTAAGAGTGACCCCATTTATCAAAAGGTATTCACGACTTAAACGATTTATTCTATAAAAATATTTCAAATGGTTGATAAAATCAAGTGTATGGAATCAATAAAACAATTTAAAGACGAAAAATCAATGCCACGATATCGGGCAATACTTTTTGCTATATGCTTTATTAGTACAGCATTTGGCGGAGCGGTTTCAACGCTAATGTCTGTTTATTTGCCAGTAGCCGTGAAAGATCTTTTGGGCGATAAAAGCGCCGAAGAAATAAACAATATCAGCGGTTATATCAATGCTGTTTTTATTTTCGGTTGGGCTTTCGGTGGATTTGTGTGGGGAGTGATTTGCGACAAGACTGGTAGAAAGAAATCATTACTGTTGTCAATTTCATGTTATGGAATATTTACGATTCTTACCGGCGTCATGCCGAATTGGTGGGGCGTTATTATCTGCAGGTTTTTGAGTGGTTTTGGTGTGGGAGGCGTGTTGGTTACCTCTTTAATAATGATAAGCGAAGCATGGCCCAGGCGCAGTAAAGCAATATTTATCGGGATTTTATCTATTGGGTTTCCTGTGGGGATTTTTTCTGCGGGATTGATTAATTATCTGGTTGCTTCGTGGCGGCAGGGATTTTGCATTGGATTGGCTCCTTTAATTATTTCTTTAATTGGTATCGGTCTTTTAAAGGAATCGGAAAAATGGCAAAATCACCAGGCAGATAAAAAGAATCCGGAAATAGTGAAAGCAAATTTGTTTACAAAAGAATATCGGCGTGAGATTATTGTAGGCTCGCTTACGTTTGGCTCCATGCTGATTGGCATGTGGGCTATTTTTTCCTGGCTTCCTACATGGATTCAAAGTATAGTAACAGCAACTGATGCACAAAAAGAAAGAAGCCTGGGAATGATGTTTATGGGTATGGGAGGATTAACCGGTGGCTTTTTATCGGGATGGCTGGTCAATTTTTTTGGCGTTAGGAAATCAATGTTGATGTGCTTTTCTGTATGCGCTTTGTTTTCTTTTGTAGTGTTTAAAACAAATACAACCTTTACTGGAATCGTCTATCCTGAAATTGCCATCCTGGCATTATTTTTTGGAGCCAGCCAGGGCGTATTGTCCGTTTACATACCACATTTATTCCCCACAGGAGTGCGTGCGGCAGCCACAGGTTTTTGCTTTAATATAGGAAGATTATTCACCGGATCGGCAGTGTTGTTTATCGGAATACTTGTAACAACATTAGGAGGATATGGTAATGCTATTTTTATTTTCTCGTTGGTATTTGTATTGGGATTATTGGTAGTTCTATTTGTAAAAGGACAGGATAAAACTGACATTAATAAAAATTATGAACATGCTGAACTACCTGAAATATCTCCAAAGATTGCGTAAAAGAAAAACAGAAATTGGTAAGATTTGTTGGTTTACTGTAACGTAGTTATTAAAATTAAAAAATTAAAAAAAATGGCACACATTAATGTTCCCGAAGGCGTTCCGGGTATTCGTTCGCTGGTAATGTTCAGACCGGAAACAGGCAAGCCTTTATATGACCTGGTCCAGGTTTTACTACGTGGAGAATCGCCGCTATCAGAAGCAGATAGAGAGTTGATTGCAGCGTATGTTTCCTATCTCAATGATTGTATGTTTTGTATGAAAAGTCATTCGGCTGCTGCAAGATGTTTATATGGTGATCAAAAAAATACCGTTGATGATGTCTTAAAAGATATGCAGCAATCGAATGTAAGCGATAAGCTGAAAGCCTTGCTGTACATAGCAGGCATGGTTCAGATATTAGGCAAAGAGGTAACTACGAAAGACATTGAAGCGGCAAGAAAACTTGGAGCAGATGACAGGGAGATACATGATACTGTATTGATAGCAGCATCCTTTTGTATGTTTAACAGGTATGTAGATGGGCTTAATAGTTTGACGCCAACTGATCCCGTTGAGTATGAAGCAATGGGCGAGCGGATGGTCAAAGGATATACATTGCCGGACAAAAAATAAAATGAAACAAAATCAAGCATTCACTTTTTAAAGAAAGATTTTATGGCACACATAAATTTGAAAAACGATTTACCGGGCATTCGTGGACCGATGGCTTATAGCCCTGAAACTGCAAAGCCGTTAAATGAACTGGCTGAAATATTATTGCATGATGATAAAAATACACTTTCTCGCGGCGAGCGGGAAATGATTGGTGCTTATGTATCATCGCTGAACGATTGTTTCTTTTGCCAGAATGTACACGGTGCAATGACTCAACACTATCTTGGATGTGATATGCAAACAATTGACGGTATTAAAAAAGATTTTTCATCTGCCCCAATTTCCGAAAAATTAAAAGCGTTGCTTACTATTGCAGGCAGTGTACAGAAGGGTGGAAAGTATGTTACAGCAGAGCAAATTGAAACCGCCAGGCTCCACGGCGCTATTGATAAAGAGATACATGATACGGTGTTGATTGCTGCCGCATTCTGCATGTTCAACCGCTATGTGGATGGTTTGAATACCTGGGCACCTCAGGATAGGAATGTGTATGTTGAGCGTGCAAAAATGCGTGCTGATGAAGGTTATGCCAATCTCGATTTAAATAAATAATTATCATTAGTAATCTAAATTGAAAGTAATAATTTGAACAATAGATAGGATTCACAAAAACTCCCTGATTTTTAAAACTCGTTTACGATTTAAAATATATCGCTGTATTTTTATAGAATGATACAATTATCAAATAAGGATCTTTCAATTCGTATTAACGAAAAGGGAGCAGAACTACAAAGCATCAATTATTACGGCCTCGAATATCTTTGGCAGGCTGATGCAAAATATTGGGCTAAACATTCACCTGTATTATTTCCTATTGTGGGAGAGTTGAAAGACGGGAAGTATTTTTATGAAGATAGAGAATATGTGTTGTCACGTCACGGTTTTGCCAGATATAAAGTATTCGACGTTGAAAAAATTTCAGACACGTCCGCTATTTTTACGTTGCATAGCGACGATGAAACACTTTCGGTATATCCGTTTAAATTTATTTTTCAGTTGAGGTACGAAATAAATGATGACGAACTTTCCTGCACCTACATCGTGAAAAATACAGGTGATGTGACGATGTATTTTTCTGTAGGAGGGCATCCGGCATTTAGAGTTCCATTGAATGATAAACTGGAATACAATAATTATTCGTTGAAGTTTGATGATGACACAAAGTTGAACCGTTATATATTGCATGATGGATTAACAGGCGACAGCGTGCAGGCATTACCATTAGATAATCATGAACTTCATCTCGACCCTTCATTATTTTATGCGGATGCCATTGTATTAAAAGATTTGAAAAGTCCTCAGGTAAAATTACATTCTGCGAAAGACCCGCATGGGCTTACGTTTCACATGGAAGGCTTTCCTTATTTTGGAATATGGGCAGCTAACGACGCTCCATTTGTTTGTCTCGAGCCGTGGTGCGGTATTGCAGATAGTATTCATTCTGATGGACAGCTCATTCATAAAGAAGGTATTAATCAATTGGCGGCAGAAGAAAGCTGGAAAAGAACCTGGCGCGTGAAATTATTTTAAAGAACTTCTGTTTAATTTTTGTATCCTATGTTCGGACTTTTTTCAAGTAAACAAAATAATGAATGTCCAATTGATAGAACGACGCGTCTCTGGATGGAAGACCGTTTCTTATGGTTAGCGAAGCAATTCCGACGCGACAAAATTATCGAAAAGCCGATGTTATTGCCTACTCCTTCGGATTTCCCAATCACTTACGATGGCTCAAAAGAATCGCTTTTAAGGACTGCTGAAATTGTTGCATCACAAATGGAGATTGATATAAATAAAATCTCGCTTGATACTTACGATCAAAGTATCCATGAGTTTGGGGGAGATTTTGGTAACAAAATATTTACGCAAATAGATAAAAGTGATAATGGCGGTTTGTCCGCGGGAATGTATTTTGATAAAAAGAAGAATGGTAAATATGAAATATTCATTGAAAATAATAATTTGAATAATCCTGGAAATTTAGTGGCAACGCTTGCCCATGAATTTTCGCATATAAAACTTTTGGGAGAGAAGCGGATTATTTTTAATGATGAGCTTCTGACAGATTTAACCACGGTCATATTTGGTCTGGGCATTTTCAATGCAAATGCCGCATTTAAGGAATTTAAAAATTTTAATAGCTTTGGATATAATAGTATTGGTTATTTAAAACAAAAAGAATGGGGTTATGCTTTGGCGCTTTATGCTTATCACAGGAAAGAAGAAAATCCCGAATGGATTAAATATCTTGCCCCGAATATTAAATCAGATTTTAAAAAGAGCACTCAATTTATTCACGCCAACACCGATAAAATATTTATTGAAAAATTTGAAAGCGAAAGATAACACTAGCCAGGTGTGGCTCTCTCCTTCGGAGAGGGGTTGGGGTAAGGCTTTGGAAAATAATGCAAGGAAAGATTACGGCGAGATATACAGTAAACAAGCAAATAAAGGGAAATCTTATTTGCAATTATTTTAATAGTGATTAATTTCTCTCAAAACCCAGTTTATGCCAGACTACTTCAAGGTCTTCTTTTTGTTTGCTGTCATTTTTTTATCCGCATGCGGAAATGATAGCGATAAAAAAGCATCCGACTATCAGCTGGATGCAACGGGAGCTGCCGACAGTATTAAATCAGCAAATAAGACTTCCGCCTCAATTTCTGATTTTGGTTATTTTAAATTAGATGGGGATTCTCTAATAATTCCTTCCTTTGAAATCGGAGTAAAATTAAGCTCGAACGCAAAAGCAAAACTTTTAGAAGACAAAGAAACCATAATCGTGAGCGCCTCTTTTATGGGTGTTCCAAAGGATACGACTTCGGCAGCGTTTCTTGAATCGGGCGAAATAGGAATTGCCGGTAAGGACATGGAGCTAAGAAACGACGACATAGCGAAGTTTGAAAATATTAAGTTTTCAAAGTTGCTTTACGATTCGCTTTCTGATAAAGACATTCAATTGCTGATCAACGTTTTTTCGGGAAGGCGTTCTTCAACAGATAACGTGCTTAGTTGTGGTATCGTCCAGGAGAAAATGAGTAAGGTTAAAGGGAAAAAGTTTACTATAGATTGTAAATTGATTTATGGGGAAGATTAACTTGAAAATTCGATGCAACAAGGTTTTGAAATACCAATCTATAAATTACTAACATGACTTAATAAAACAAACATGCGAATGAAAATCTTCCTCATATCAATTATTACCGCAGTGCTCATTTCATCATGCACTTCAAATCATGAAGATCCTTATAAAAACTGGAACGTGTATGGAGGTACAAAAGATGCATTGCATTATTCTTCATTAAAAGAAATTGACACGAACAATGTAGCTCAGCTGAAAGTAGCGTGGGTTTATCACACGGGCGATGCGGATACTTCCATAAAAACGCAAATACAATGTAACCCAATCATTGTGGATAGCATCATGTATGCTATCTCAGCCAAATTAAAATTATTAGCGCTTAATGCAGCTACAGGTATATTAAAATGGAGTTTCGATCCGGTTGACGCTTTAGGAACTGACTCACTTCCTTTATCGCAATTAGCAGCAGTTTTCTCGAACGCGTGTCGCGGAGTGACTTATTGGACGGATGGAAAAGATGATAAAAGAATTTTTTATACAGCAGGTTATTATCTGATATGCGTAGATGCAAGTACAGGGAAGTTGGTAAAAAGCTTTGGCAATAATGGTCGCATTGATTTGCATGATGGTTTTGGAAGGGATGTCAACAATCTTTATATCACTTCTACTACGCCGGGCACTATTTATAAAAATCTACTGATACTTGGATCGCGCGTGGCGGAAGATGCCACCGCCGCACCCGGAGATATCAGAGCATTCAATGTAATTACCGGAAAACAAAAATGGATTTTTCATACCATACCTCACCCCGGTGAATTTGGCTACGATACCTGGGAAGATAAAGATGCATGGCAACATCTTGGTGGTGCTAACAACTGGTCGGGTATGAGCCTTGATGAAAAACGAGGAATTGTTTTTGTTCCAACCGGTTCTATATCTTTTGATTTTTATGGCGGTAAGAGATTAGGCCCAAATCTTTTTGGAGATTGTTTACTGGCGTTAGACGCCGCAACCGGCAAGCGTATCTGGCATTTTCAAACTGTTCATCATGACCTGTGGGATCGAGATCTTCCAACAGCTCCTTTATTAGTTACAATTACAAAAGATGGAAAGAAAATAGATGCTTTGGCCCAAACTACTAAAACTGGTTTTGTGTTTTTATTCAACCGTGAAACGGGCGAGCCGGTTTATCCCATAAATGAAATTCCTGTGCCTACACAAACAGGGCTTATAGGGGAAAGGCCGTCGCCTACTCAGCCTGTACCTACACTTCCAAAGCCATTTGCACGGCAGATTGTAAGCGAATCTGATCTGAATAATTTAGTTTCTGATTCTTCTTATAATGACATTAAAAAAAGACTCGCGGGTTATAAAACCGGTAATCTTTTTAATCCTCCTTCAAAAGGAGGAACGATCATATTTCCAGGATTTGATGGTGGCGCAGAATGGGGCGGATCAGCATTCGATCCTTCATCAGGAATCTTATATGTGAATGCCAATGAAATGCCGTGGGTGCTGACGATGATAGATGTGAAGCAAAGTGAACCGGTGAACGAATCGTACCTGCAGGCAGGAAAAAGATTGTACGTTCAGAATTGCGTTACCTGCCATGGACTTGATAGAAAAGGAAGCGGAAGTTATCCTTCTTTAGTCGGAGTGAATGGGAAATATAGAGAAGCTGATTTTGAACAATTGATTTCAAATGGGCGCAAAATGATGCCTGCGTTCAACAGGCTGTCTGCTGAAGAAAAGGACGCGCTTGCTTCTTTCATTCTTGATGTAAAATCTGATCAGAATAAGAAATTTACAGAATCCGCAACGCCAAAAAATCCTTACCTGCAACTTCCATACACCAGCACGGGATATAATAAATTTCTTACCAAAGAAGGTTACCCGGCCATCAAGCCACCATGGGGCACCTTAACGGCAATCAATTTAAACACTGCGGAAATAGTTTGGAAAGATACCTTGGGAGATTATCCTGAATTGAAGGCAAAAGGGATTCATTCCGGTACTGAAAATTATGGTGGCCCTGTAGTGACCGCGGGGGGATTATTATTTATAGCAGCAACGAGCGATCATAAGATAAGGGCGTTCAACAAGAGAACCGGTAAATTATTGTGGGAAGCGGATTTGCCTGCCGCGGGTTTTGCTACTCCTGCTGTTTATGTAGTAAACGGCAAACAATATATCGTGATAGCGTGCGGCGGTGGCAAGCTCAACAAAATATCAGGAGATGCTTACGTGGCCTTTGCTTTGCCATAAATTAATTGGATACCAAACAAACAAAAAATGGAAATTCTTATTTCCTCAGTGCTTTTGAATTGACATGAAGTTTTCCGAAGACATAGCGAATATGTGTTCGCACGGCGTTGATGCAAATGAAATATTTTTCAGCTAATTTCTTATGTCTAAGGCCATCAACCAATGAATATAAAATTTCATTTTCGCGGCTAGTGAGTTGATAGTTATCTTAGGTAGTTGAAGGCATGTTGATGACTTTATTAGATGTCCTGAAACACTGGCATGCATTATACCAACATAGTTCATAAGCGCGCGTCCCAGGTGATTTCAGGCGCATCGTTTTTCATTCCGATATATCGCGCCAGCATAAAAAGATAGTCGCTGAGGCGGTTAATATATTTGATGATCAACGGGTTTACTTCGCCGCCGTCTTCTTTTAACCTGACGCAGCATCTTTCTGCACGGCGGCATACACAACGGGCTACATGGGAAAACGAAACGGCGGGAAGTCCTCCGGGTAAAATAAATTTTTTCATTACCGGAAGTTGTTCGTCCATCTTGTCCATCTCATCTTCCAGCAATTTTATATCGCTTTCATGCAAATCAGGGATAGCCATTTTTGTATTTTTTTCAGGATCGCAGGCCAGCTCAGAGCCGATTGTAAAAAGCCGGTCTTGAATTTCTTTTAAAACGATTTTTGATTGATCATCATTACAAAAATCGGATACCAGGCCAATGTGAGAATTTAATTCGTCTACGGTGCCATACGCTTCGATGCGAAGATCACTTTTTAAAATTTTGGTGCCACCTATGAGGCTGGTTTTCCCAGCGTCTCCTGTTTTAGTATAGATTTTCATCGCCATATTAGTATCTTTTATCCGGGTTCTATAAAATTCTTTTTACTGGTATAAAAGTACGGCGTAAATATGGAAGACGAAAAGAAAGCAAATAATTGTATCGGTGAATGTCTATTTTTTAATTCTTTCTTTTCTGCTGAAAGATTGCGGATATCCTGGTGAATTCAATTTCATTAAAATGGGAGATCACTAAATCAGCTTCGCTGTAATCCTGGTTTTTTGAATTGGCACTTTGGTAACCAACGCAAAAAATATGAGCCGCCTTTGCAGCTTTTATTCCGTTTGTGGCATCCTCTACAACTATACATTCAGAAGCAGCGTGTCCGGATGCTTTGGCTGCCTTAATGAAAATTTCTGGATGCGGTTTAGAATCTTTTAAATCTGCGCCACTAAGTTTGGCCACAAAATATTTATCGAGATCAAACCGGGCGAAGATGCGGTTAATATTATCCATAGATGCAGAAGAAGCAAGCACCATTTTAATTCCGTGATGGTGGTAATCTTTTATCAATGCAAGAACTCCATCCAACAATGCAAGACCTTCGTCATTTTTAAAATACAATCTGAAATATTTTCTTTTTAAAGCCATTAATGTTTCCGGCGTTTGTGAAAGATGAAAATGATTGCAAAGGTCTCTGCAAATAGCAAGAGTCGATTTACCGGTAAAACTTCCATAAAGGGTATTGTCAACGTCAACCCCTACGTCTTCAAACATTTTAAAAAATGCTTTTCTATGAAGCGGCTCGGTATCAACAATCACGCCGTCCATATCAAATATCACTGCTTTCAACATTTATTTTTCGGTGAAGATAAGAAGAGACATAATTTTTCCAAATTAATACAGATAATTGTCGTCGAAACTCTTGTTGATTAAAATTCCAAAGTCCAGGAAGGCAATAAATTTGGGATCGTTATTTAGCAACTAAATGTGCTCTTCAGGCAATCCCCATTTTTGTTTTAACGCCTGTGTTTCTTCATCCGGTAAACGCGATTTTTCATAGTGTCCTTTGTCACTTTTTTGTCTGAATGCTTCATATAATGTAACCGCACAAGCAACAGAAATGTTTAAGGACTTGATAATCCCTACCTGTGGAATAACAAAATCACCATCAGAATATTTTCTTAGATCGTCGCTTACACCAAAGGTTTCATTTCCAAAAACCAACGCGATCGATTCTGTGAAATTCATATCGTATAATCCTGAAGATTTTTCTCCCAAATAAGAAGTATATATTTTTTCGTATTTATTCCTGATCTCTTTGAAACATGATTCTGCATCGTCGAATTGGTGAACGGTAAGCCATTCGGTAGCGGTAGAAGAACTTTTGTATCCCCATTTTTTATGGGGAGGGATCCGGTTATTTAAAATATAAACATCCTGTATGCCGACCGCATCACAGGTACGCATAACCGCGGATACATTGTGTGGATCAAATACATTTTCTAATACTACAGTAAGGTCGGGCTGCCGGTGATTAAGGACGGAAGTGAGGCGATTATATCGTTCTGGGGTCATACTTTTTTTTGCGAAAATAACACTCATGCAAGTTTTTTGATCTTGGAAAGAGGAAACAAAGTTTTCCGCTAAATAAAAATACCACTTAAAAGTCTGTTTACTGTATGTTCCGAAACATGGTGGCGGCCAAATAACTACTCGCGTTTCTGGACTCGTGGTTTGCGATTAAAAATTTACAATTATTTATTACACGCAGGCAAACGTCGTAATTTATTTTAGCAATACATTTGTACATTGCATATGGAGGACGAAAATTATGTTGAAAAAAATTTTATGAGTAAGAAAGCCGGAAAGAAAAAGGAAACGCCTCTGGTTAAAGGTGTTCTGGAAATTACAAGATCAGGAATGGGGTATGTGATAGTGGAAGGACGGGACAAAGATTTGCTTGTTCGTCCACATGATTTTAATAAAGCGATGAATGGCGATACAGTACGTGTGAAAATAAAGGATACCAACGGTCGAAGGGTTGAAGGTGTAATAGCTGAGGTGGTTGATCGAAAACAATCAGAATTTATCGGTAACATACAGGTGAACGAAAATTTTGCTTTCTTTACTCCTGATAGTCAAAAGCCATTGCCGGATTTTTATATCAGTCTCAAAAATCTGAATGGGGCCAAAGACAAGGATAGGGTAGTGGTAAAATTTTTAAATTGGGAAAATGGCGCTAAAAAACCGGAGGGTGAAGTGGTTTCTGTAATGCAGGCAAAAGACGCTTCGGATATGGCCATGAAAGAACTTATTATTCAAAATGGATTTCCTTTAGAATTTTCCAAAGCCGTTTTGGATGAAGCAAACGGCCTGGAAGGAAATATTGATGACGAAGAACTTGCCAGGAGAAAAGATTATCGCGAAGTACTTACTTTTACTATTGACCCTGACGATGCCAAGGATTTTGACGACGCGCTTTCTGTAAAAAAGCTCAGCGATACTGATTTTGAAATAGGTGTTCACATTGCCGACGTTAGCCATTTTGTGACACCGGGTAGCGCGCTGGACGAAGAAGGTTATTCGCGGGCTACAAGTGTTTATCTTCCTGATCGTGTGAATCCGATGTTGCCTGAAAGAATTTCAAATGAGTTGTGTTCGCTTCGACCCAAAGAAGATAAATATACGTTTTCTGTTATTTTCAATATTAATAATAAAGGCAAAATAAAAGATTATTGGGTTGGAAAAACTTTTATCCACAGCGATCATCGGTTTACGTACGATGAAGTGCAACAGATCATAGAAACAGGCAATGGTCCACACCTGGAGGAAATTACTTTACTGAATTCACTGGCAAAACATTTCAGAAAGGAAAGGTTTAAAAATGGCGCCATTAATTTTTCATCGACTGAAGTAAAATTCAAATTAGATGAAAACGGGAAGCCACTTAGTATCATTGTGAAAGAGAGCAAAGACTCGCATAAACTGGTGGAAGAATTTATGTTGCTGGCCAACCGCACTGTAGCGGCACATGTAGCAAAAATTAAAATAAATAAAAATCCCATTCCTTTTCCTTATCGCATCCATGATACGCCAGATGAAGAAAAGCTGAAACCTTTTGTAGCCTTTGCTCGCAAGTTTGGGTACAAGTTCGATATGAAGGACGAAGAGGCTATTGCAAAGTCATTTAATCAATTGATGTTGGATGTTCACGGGAAGCCGGAGCAGCATGTCTTAGAGCAATTAGGAATTCGTACAATGGCTAAGGCAATTTATACCACGGAGAATGTTGGTCACTATGGGCTGGGTTTCGAAAACTATTGTCATTTTACATCGCCCATTCGCCGCTATCCGGATGTAATGGTTCACAGGATCCTTTATGATATTCTTCAGAATAATATCCATCCGGATAAAAAAATGGAAGAAAAGTGCGTTCACTGTAGTCAGCGTGAGCGTGCGGCGATGGAAGCTGAAAGGGCAGGCAATAAATACAAGCAGGTAGAATTTATGATGGATAAATTAGGGGAAGATATGGAAGGCGTGATTAGTGGCGTTTCTGCTTTCGGTTTTTGGGTAGAAACGGTGAATGAAAAATGCGAAGGTTTGGTATCAACTAAAGATCTTTCAGAGTATGATGACTTCCGCCACGATGATGCCGGATACGCACTGGTGGGCATTCGTACGGGGCAAAAGTTCAGGATGGGAGATACCGTACAAATAAAATTAGTATCCGCTAACCTGGAAAAGCGACAGTTGGATTTTGATTGGATTCCGGGTATCGAAAGTCTGACAAAGAAGGCGGAAAAAAGTAAGAAAAAGAAAAAATATTAATTAGCAGATTATCTAATTAGCTAATGTGATAATGTAATAATCATAGGCTATAGATAATGTATAGCTTTTATAAAATGAAAAGAGAACTTAATGAACGAGAGCAATTTGAGTCAGGAAAATTTTTCTAACACTAAAAAGGAATCAAAACCGGTGTCTTTAAATGGCGGGAATACGAAAGATTTAATGCATACTTTTAAAGAGCTATCTATCCTGTTTGAAGAGAGATTTCAAATGCGCCATTTCCCGCTACAACCTGAAAAATTGTATGACGCTTCGCAATACCTGTTGGCACTTGGCGGGAAACGTATCCGCCCGGTAATGTGCCTGATGGGAAATGAAATGTTCGGTGAAATAAAAGAAGACGCTTATCATGTGGCCACGGCTATTGAGCTTTTTCACAATTTCACTTTGATTCACGATGACATTATGGACCACGCGCCACTCCGGCGAGGCATGGCAACCGTTCATACAAAATATGGTGAATCCACCGCGTTATTATCAGGCGATGTGATGCTTGTAACCGGATATGAAAATATTCAAAAAGTAAACGTCGATTTTTTACCCAAAATACTTTCTCTTTTTAATAAGACGGCCAAAGAAGTTTGTGAAGGCCAGCAAATGGATATGAATTTTGAAAAAATTCCTGATGTGAGTTTTGATGATTATGTAGAAATGATAACGCTCAAAACTTCTGTGGCGCTCGCCGCCAGTCTTCAGCTTGGGGCCATACTTGGAGGTGCAGGTTTGGGTAATCAGCATCATTTGTATGAATTTGGCAAAAACCTCGGTATTGCTTTCCAGGTACAGGACGACTACCTTGATGCTTTTGGTAACCCGGAAATCTTTGGCAAAATGCCGGGAGGTGATATCATGGCCAACAAGAAAACATTTCTTTTGATTCAAACGATGAAAGTCGCTTCAGAAGCGCAACGTAAGGAACTAAGTCGGTTATTATCTCTGGATGACGAAAGCAAAATTCAGCCGGTTCTTGACTTGTACAGATCGTGCAAAGTGGATGAATGGGCTAAAGAACTGAAACAAAATTATTTCTCCATTGCGATGCAACACCTGGAAGAAGTGGCGGTTCTTTCTGCCCGGAAAAAACCGCTTGAAGAACTTGCTCGTTACCTGATGGACAGGGATGTGTAAATCATCGGTCGGGACCGGGGGACAGCTACTGGAAACTTTTGAATTCTTTTTGATTTGTAGTGAACGAATAAATAATCTGAATTTTAATTTAGCATCTTGCCCTATTTAGAATCCGAGTACTTCTTTCATTGAAAAAATTCCTTTCTTTCCGTTAATAAATTCTGCAGCCAGTAAAGCGCCTTGTGCAAATCCGTCCCTGTTGTGCGCTACGTGTATGATTTCAATATCGTCAATTGACGATGAATATTTCACTGAGTGAGTGCCCGGAACTTCGTCAATTCTTTTGCTGATGATAGACAATTCGTATGCATTTGTCGTATGATCGTTCACCCATTTTTGTTTTTTTCCTAACGCTCCAATGACCTGTTCGGCAAGGGTGATGGCCGTTCCGCTGGGTGCATCTTTTTTATGTGTATGATGAATTTCTTCCATGGTAACATTATATCCCGGATGAGCATTCATTAGCGCAGCCAGTTTTTTATTGATCTCAAAAAAGATATTTACTCCAACACTGTAATTGCTTGCGTATAAAAATGCCCCATTCAGTTCTTTGCATTTTTCTTCTATAATAGGCCGTTTGCTGAGCCAGCCAGTAGTACCACAAACTACCGCGACATTATTTTGCAAACAAAATAAAATATTCTCTACCGCGCTGTCGGGGTTGGTGAATTCTATGGCTACATCAGCCTTCCGGATATTTTCTTCTGTAAGGTCATCAAGGCTTTCATCATTGATCTTTAAAACCACTTCATGGTTTCTTTCTAAAGCAATTTTTTCAATGGTATGGCCCATTTTTCCATATCCTAGTAAAGCAATTTTCATAAATAGAAATAAAAATTAAAATAATGATTTTTTAAAAGAGTCAAAAATAAACCAATTATAACCAGGATTCTCTTTTATGAAATCAAAGACTAACAAATATTCTAAATGCAGATAAATTTCTTTGATGTGCCTTCGACTTATTCCTATTCCGAATATTTATTGATAAGCCTTACCATTAAATTATTTAAGAATTCAACCGTATATCGACCCACAGTTGGCTCAAGATGTGCGTTACCAATCCCGCTGTCGTTTGTAATAAATACATAAGTGCCATTGGTTGACACGGCAATTAAGCGCATGAGAAACTCAATATCCTTATCAATACCGCTTGCAGTAACTGGAATGATTTTTATACCTTTTTCGCTGGCAGTTATAACTAAATTCTGCATTTTTTGAATAAAGGAAGTATTATCGTGCGGGGGCGCATCCAATATTAAGAATATAATTCTTGCCCTAGCATTAGCAGGCCATTCCAGGTCATTAATGGCTTTATCTAATCCGCTGTGAACTGCTTCCGGAAAATCTCCGCCACCATCTGCCCGCTGTCCTTTTATAAAATCGGTTGTTAAAGCGATATTATTGGTGAAAGGTGAAACCTTTGTAAGGTATTCATCTCCTTCATCGCGATAAACAACACACGAGGTGGATAATGAATAGCCAGGATTGGCTTTTTTAGCCCTGTTGATCACATCGTATAGTTCTGTCTTTAAATATTCCAGTTCGTCGCCCATAGAGCCAGTAGCATCTATCAAAAATGAAATATCAATATTATTTTTATTAACCGTCGCGGGAGGAAGTACTACAACATTGACCCCTTCTTCGTATTTCTTTACTCCTGAAATTATTTTGGCACCGTTATTAATGCTTAATCGAAAGCCATCAAAAGCTATGGCGTTGCTGTTTCCGATGAGGTTTGCGTAAAGTTCGGCATTGCCATTATTGTCTGTTTTTGCAGAGAAGAGGGTCTGTCCGTTTTCTATAAGCTTTATAGGAATATCGGCTTGCGGTCTATTATCACTTCCTTTAATGTTTACGGAAACCCTGTCGGAAGTAGAAAATCCCCAATGTTCGGGTATTTTAGTGTAATCATTTTTTTGTAAAAGATTATTCCAAAAAGCCCAGTTATCAAGATCGTTCCACTCGCCCGCAGTGATCACGCCGGGGTGGCTTTGATTCCCTGTGCTGTCTCCTGCGCCCGTAGCACTATCAGGTGCGATGGAGCTACCGCTAAAATCTGAGCTGAAATCGATACTTGAAGTCCCTTCTTTTGAACAACTGATCAATACGAAAACAGCTATAGCCAGGTATTTGTAAAGATTATTTTTCATTTTTCGTTGGTTTTTAGAATTGAATGAGGTTTAAATCCATTCTTAAGGGCTAATATTTTTTAATAAACTATTCCAAAAAACAATTGCACATTATTTGTTTTTTGTCAACTCACATCTTTTGCAGCAATGACATTTCCAGATTTAAAAACGTTGCATTTGATTTTAATTTTTTTCTAAATAGAAAAATTGCCAGGCTTCATACTGTGAAAAAAATGACAAAAAAGTGTATAGAAGTGATCATGCCTAAGACATCTGCACCTTATGTTGCTGATTGCGGTTTTCCGGAAAATTAAGGGGATAAAAAATTATTTACGGCATTGGCATGCACGGCAACTTACTTTTTTCTCTAAAAGAAAAAACAACAGAAACGCCAGGGCTGTTCAGGTAATTTAAATTGGGGCGAATCTTCATGCTTAGATCCGGACTTATATCAAATGTTTTTAAATGCGCGTCCACCGTGGCATCCACTATATTCAAGCCCCAGAATAGAAAAAATACCAATACTGAATAATCTATGTTTTGGCGGTAATAATTCCGGTAATACGTAAGCGATGAGGTGGAAAGGGGTTGTAATTTTGGGGATATTAACGAATCCTTCCCCTCAGACCTATAAATTACTGCCTGTTTACACTCTTTATAGGTGTTTAAATTGCCAACAAAAACACCTGCGGTAATACCCAAAGCCCCCCAAACTATTGGAATCTTCCAGTATTTTTTATTGTAAAATTGTCCCCAGCCGGGAAAGATAGCAGACCGTATGGTGGCAGCTTTAGGATTGTATTTATTGATCACACTGTCGTCTGCTGCTGATAGTTTTTGTTTTGATTTTTTCGGTTTAACAATAGTGTCATTTTTTGCAATCGAAGGATCGATTTTATTTGAAACATTGGTATTGCTGATAGCTTTTTGCGTAATAACAGTATCCTTTCCCTGTTGAGCAAAAGTTGCGGATAACATAGTGAAGAGAAAAAGAACAATAAAAAATAATGAGCGTGTAGCCATAGCTTAATCTACCGAAACCTGCATCTTATCTAAAAGAGAACTTAATTCTTCAATGGAAAAATAATCAAAAGTGATGCTTCCGGTTCCTTTTTTACTGTGATTCATTTTCACTTTAGTGCTGAAATGTGATGCTAAATTATCTTCAATTTTTTTCAAAGACGGCGGTAGTGTGGTTTTTACAGAATTATTAACAGCGGTTTTTGGAGCATAAAGTTTTCTCACCAATTCTTCGGTCTGCCTTACGGAAAGTTCTTTGCTTTTTATTTCATTAAAAATATAAAGCTGTTTGTCAACTACATCTACATTGATGAGCGCCCTGGCGTGTCCCATGCTGATGATTCCGTTTCGCACTGCAACCTGGATATCAGGAGGTAATTTTAAAAGCCGGATATAATTGGTAACGGTACTCCTTTCCTTCCCCATGCGTTCTGCAAGTTGGTCCTGCGTATAATCCAATTCGTCCATTAATTGCTTGTAACTAAGCGCAATTTCAATGGCGTTCAGGTCTTCTCTTTGTAAGTTCTCGAGCAGCGCCAGTTCAAGGAGCTTAGAATCTTTGGTATCCCTTATATAAACCGGCACGTCGGCAAGGCCAGCTATTTTAGCAGCGCGATATCTGCGTTCTCCTGCTATGATTCTATATTTGCCTCCTGCCCTGGTAACGGTGATTGGCTGAATAATATCATGCATTTTTATTGAAGCCGCCAATTCGCTCAAAGCTACTTCATCAAAATCGTGGCGTGGCTGATCCGGGTTTGCTTCTATGAGGTTCAGGGCTACCCTGGCGCTTACAGCGTGAGCTTTTTCAGGAGATTCCTTCATCCAGCTTTTTTCTGTAGCCGAAAGGTCTGTGTCTATATTTTGCAAAAGCGACCGGATACCCTTTCCTAACGCGTCTTTTCTTTTAGCAGGTGTACTCATTTTCTTATTTCTTCTGATAATGTTTTGATATAGAATTTGTTTACGGATGCTCCATTACTTTTTCTTTTTGGGTCATCTTCGTCATGTTATTTTTTTGAAGCAATTCTTTGGCAAGATTCAGATAATTAATAGCGCCTTTACTATCAGCATCGTACAAAATCGCAGGTTTTCCAAAACTGGGGGCTTCGCTTAGCTTTGTGTTACGATGAATGACACTGTTAAAAACAATATCCTCAAAATGGAGTCGTACTTCATTTACCACCTGGTTGCAAAGGCGTAACCTGCCATCGTACATCGTCATTAAAAGACCTTCTATCTGAAGTTCTTTATTGAGGCGGCTTTGTACTATTTTAATCGTATTCAATAATTTCCCCAAACCTTCCAGTGCAAAAAATTCAGCCTGAACGGGTACAATCACACTGTCCGAAGCTACCAGTGCATTTACAGTTATCAACCCCAAAGAAGGCGAGCAATCAATGATTATAAAATCATATTCGTCTCTTATGTCTCTTAAAATCCGTTTCAAAACAGATTCACGGTCGGGATAGTTAATCATTTCAATTTCTGCACCTACCAGGTCGATGTGAGATGGCATCAGATCAAGATAAGGAATCTCTGTTTTTAAGATAACGTCTTTGGCAGAGGTCTCGTTTACCAGGCAGTCATAAACCCCTTTAGATATAAGATTGAGATCAAAACCAACGCCGGTGGTGCTGTTTGCCTGAGGATCTGCATCTAAAAGTAATGTTTTAAACTCAAGTACACCGAGGCTTGCGGCGAGGTTAATCGCAGTGGTTGTTTTTCCTACACCGCCTTTTTGATTGGCAATTCCAATTACTTTCGCCATAATTTTATCTGTTGTTCCTAATTCTAAATTGTACTTATTTATTCGTTTACTGGTAAAAGAGGTTATCTTAAGTTCACGAATTCGTGCACTTCGGCAAAGAACCCTTATTTAATCCATATTAAATCAGTCATAATGGCAAATTTAATTATTAGGCATAATATTAAGGCATAAAGTCTTCGTAAATGCAATTTATTATTCCCAGCTTTCCAGATTTGATCATTTCGGTAACGTAATAAAGGAAAACTGTTTAATTTTATACAATGTACACGATCATCAGCGGTACCAATCGAGTAGGAAGCCATACCCAGAAAATAGCATTAAATTATCAAAAATTATTAAGCGATAGCGATATAGAGGCAAAGCTTTTCACGTTGGTGAATTTTAATACGCTTAGCCGGTCACCTGAATTTTTGAAGTACGAAGAGGAATTTTTAATTCCGACCACTAAATTTATTTTTATCATCCCTGAGTACAACGGGTCGTATCCTGGCGTATTGAAAGCTATGATTGATAATAGTGATATCTATAAAGACTGGCATTATAAAAAAGCATTGCTGACAGGTGTGGCGACTGGCCGGGCCGGAAATTTGCGTGGAATGGATCATCTTTCAGATACTTTGCATTATTTGAAAATGAATGTATTCTATAATAAGCTTCCGATTTCAGTGATTAATAAAGTGATGGATGAAAAAGGGAATCTGAATGAAGAAACTTTAAAGGCGATTCATCAACAATTAGACGAGTTTATCAATTTTTAAAAAAATTATTTATCACCTATGAGAACCCCTGTTGGATCTTTTATTGTGCTATTGATCATGATAGCACTGGATGTTTATGTGTTTGCGGTTATCAAGTCGGTAAGTCATTCTGCTAACCCAATAATGAGAAATTTAATCTATTGGGTATATTGGCTGATTTCATTGATCACCATTATTGGTGTTTTGATATTTATGGCGAAAGGCATAGAATATTTACCGAAAAAAGTAAGAACTTATCTTTTTGCTTCTATCCTTGCGTTTGTGTTTGCCCAAATAGTTGCATCTGTTTTCTTTTTGATAGACGATGTCAGGCGCTTGATACAATGGGCGGCAGCAAAAATGTTTTTTAGAGATACAGAAGTGGCCACCATGAGTGGGGATGGAATCAGCCGGTCTACTTTCCTTAGCTGGCTTGGTTTGGCCGCGGGCACGTCGCTTTTTGGAAGTTTAATTTATGGATTTAGTAACAAGTATAATTACAGAGTAAAACGCGTAAAACTTTCGTATGATAATCTGCCCGAAGGTTTTAATGGAATAAGAATCGTTCATTTCAGCGACGTGCATTCGGGGAGTTTTATGGATAAAAAAGCAGTAGCTCATGGTGTGGAAAAGATTATGGCAGAGAATGGCGATATTGTTATTTTTAGTGGTGATCTGGTAAATGACAGGGCTACCGAAATGAAAGATTACATGGATGTGTTTAATAAAATAAAAGCTCCAATGGGCGTGTATTCTACATTTGGCAATCACGATTATGGAGAATATGCACGCTGGCCTTATGAAGGTGTAACCAAAGAACAAAATTTGATAAACCTCGCAAAGATACATGAGCAATTAGGATGGAGATTAATGATGGATGAGCATATTTCGTTGGAAAAAAATGGAGATAAGATCGCATTAATTGGAATACAAAACTGGAGTGCCAAAGCGCGGTTCCCAAAATATGGGAATATGAAAAAGGCTTATGCCGGGGCAGAGAATTATCCCTTCAAAATTTTGATAAGCCACGACCCAAGCCATTGGGACGCACAGGTGCGGCCAGAATATGGTGATGTGGACTTAATGCTCAGCGGCCACACCCACGGAATGCAGTTTGGCGTGGAGATTCCGGGTTTTAAATGGAGTCCTGTGCAATACATGTATAAAGAATGGGATGGGTTATATGAAGAAGGAAAACAAAAATTATATGTAAATCCGGGATTTGGATTTATTGGATATCCGGGTAGAGTAGGTATCTTGGCAGAGATTACTGTGATAGAATTGGTGAATAGTAAAATGGCATAAATTTATTTCGAAAATAATTTTAAAAATTACAGTAATAAGGGCATTAAATTTTAATCATCATCTAAAAAATCTTTATGAAACATTTACTTCCCGCATTTTTTTTGACGATTGCGTTTTCTGCCAGCGCACAACAACACAAACTTGAAAAGATTTGGGAAACAGATGCTATCGTTGCGGTTCCCGAATCGGTACTTCCTGAAAAAGATATTTTGTATGTTTCCCTGATTGATGGTGGCGCGTGGGATGCAGATGGAAAGGGCGGTGTAGGAAAATTATCTTTAAATGGTAAAGATTATGATTCTACCTGGATATCAGGATTAAATGCTCCAAAAGGTTTGGGGAAATTTAAAAATCGTTTGTATGTCGCCGATATAAATGAAGTAGTGGTTATTGATATCGCTAAAGGAAAAATAGAAAAGAAAATTCCTATAGAAGGCGCATCAGGGTTGAACGATATAACGGTCAGCGACAAAGGAATTGTGTATGTATCGGATTCTAAAACATCTAAAATCTGGCGCATTGAAAAAGATAAACCTGCGGAATACCTGGACGGTATTAAAGGCGCTAACGGATTAAAAGCTATTGGAAATGATTTGATATATGCAGAAGGAAAAATGTTGATGAAAGCTGATGCGAAAAAGCAGGTTACAAAAATAGCAGAAGTGCCGGAAGGTATTGATGGCATTGAACCTGCAGGTAATGGCGATTTTATTGTCAGCGCATGGGTTGGATACATTTATTATGTAACTGCCAATGGACAATTTGAAAATTTATTAGACACCCACGACCAGAACAAGAACACGGCTGATATTGGCTATGACCCGGTTAAGAAAATAGTGTATGTTCCCACATTTATGGGCAAAACCGTGGCTGCGTATAAATTGCAATAGTGCAAGTGACTTTGCCTGAGTTCTGTTTAAAACTTATTCTTCCACATCATGCTTTCTACGGGCCGGTCAGGCTGGTGGCTGTATTTGGCGTTTTTCTTTGTATCGTAACTTACTTCTACTTCTCCTTCAACGGGGAAATAGATCAATTGCCCGATGGGCATTCCGGCATAAATCCTTACCGGGATTTTACAAGAAATCTCTAAGGTCCAGTGGCCGCAAAAACCCACATCGCCTTTTCCAGCAGTGGCATGTATATCAATGCCCAGGCGCCCTGTAGAAGATTTTCCTTCCAGGAAAGGTACGTGTGCATGGGTTTCCGTATATTCCAAGGTAACACCCAGATACAGTTGGTTAGGTTGCAAAACAAATCCTTCCTCCGGAATTTCGAAATGCTTTATTTCATTATGCTTTTTGGCATCGAGGATGCTATCTTTATAAATAGCAAGATTTTTCCCCAGGTGAACATCATAACTGTTGCTTCCTAATTTCTCCCGATGGTACGGTTTTATGATGATTGTTTTCTTTTCTATTTCCTCCAAAATTCTCGTGTCAGATAAAATCATTTAATTGCATTTACTTTTACGGTTGCAAAATAATTAATTGAACTTCAAAAAAACGGTAAATTTTTATTGGATGCCTTTGTTTTATCAACATACTATCAACGGTTCGACCAAACTGGCGGTTTGGCATATAACGGAAGAAGAATCATTTTTTCGAGGAAAAGTGTCCATTCAAAAAGAAGTTACGCATCCTCATAAAAGGCTACAACACCTTGCTGGTCGCTATTTGCTGGAGATATTGCATCCCGGATTTCCTTTTCATTTAATAAAAATTACTTCGTCTAAAAAGCCTTTGTTAAACAATGGAGAAATTTATTTTTCCATATCTCATTGCGGCGACTATGCTGCGGCAATTATTAGTGGAGATAAACTTGTCGGCATTGATGTGGAATTGATAACGCCAAAAATAGAAATGGTAAAAACGAGGTTTTTGCGCGATGATGAATTGGATATAGCTGCATCACAAAAAACTGGATCGCAGACAAAAGAACATCAACTTCTAACGCTTTTTTGGAGCAGCAAGGAAGCCATCTATAAATGGTATGGCCTTGGAGCACTTAGTTTCAAAAACAATATGGGGATAAAGAAACTCTTTTTTGAAAATGATGCGGGCGTTATTGATGCTTACTTCAAAAAGGAAAAAATGATAGATTTAAAAATTGAATTTCGCTTCTTTCAGAATCTTTGCCTGGCTTGGGTTGTGGGATGATCTGGCGGGAGTGAACGAAGAAAAAACGTAGATTTTAATTCTGTGAAATATTCTGCCACGCTTTGTTATTTAAATGCAACAAGCAAAAATATTTTCGCTGAAGAATGAATTTTAGCCGAAGTATTTTGATAAAAAATTTAGAAATTTAAATTTATTCTTTAGTGGTTTATTTGTTTTCCTATCTTTGCGCATGGCAACAATAAATAACAGTTCTTCTTACTCAAAAAAGATTTTTGGTGAAGGTTTAACCTTCGATGATGTACTTCTCATTCCCGCTTACAGCGAAGTACTTCCCCGCGATGTAGATACAAAAACTCAACTTACAAAAAGCATAACGCTGAATATTCCAATGCTTAGTGCTGCTATGGATACGGTTACGGAAGCCAATCTTGCTATTGCGCTGGCGCGGGAAGGGGGACTAGGAATTTTGCATAAAAACATGAGCATTGAAATGCAAGCGGCCCAGGTGCGAAAGGTAAAGCGCAGCGAAAGCGGCCTCATCCTGGATCCTATTACGTTGAGATTGGACGCTACCATTGGAGAAGCATTGATATTAATGAGAGAAAATAAAATAGGCGGTATACCTATCGTTGACAAAGACGAAAAACTGGTGGGGATATTAACCAACCGCGACCTTAGATTTGAAGATAATATGAAGCGCAAAGTGAGCGAACTGATGACTTCAGAAAACTTGATAACGGCGCCAGAAGGAACCGACCTGAAGAAAGCGCAAATCATTTTAAGAAAATATAAAATTGAAAAGTTACCGGTTGTAAATAAGAAGGGCATTTTAAAAGGGCTGATTACTTACCGTGATATTTTGCAGGTTCACAATCATCCTTATGCTACCAAAGACTCGTTTGGAAGACTGCTGGTAGGTGCAGGTGTTGGTATCACGTCGGATATCCTTGACAGGGTAGATGCTTTACAACAGGTGGGCGTAGATGTGGTTTGTCTTGACAGTGCACACGGACATACAAAACCCGTGATAGACGCTTTGAAAAAAATAAAAAAGCAATTTAAAAATTTAGATGTCATTGCCGGAAATGTAGCCACCGGTAGTGGTGCAAAAGCATTGGCAGACGCGGGCGCAGATGCTATCAAAGTAGGCATTGGCCCCGGGTCAATATGCACTACAAGAATCGTAGCAGGCGCAGGTGTTCCACAGATAACCGCGTTACTTGAAGTGGCATCTGCATTGAAAAATAAAAATGTCGGGATCATTGCTGATGGCGGTATACGTTATACAGGTGATATGGTAAAAGCGCTTGCATCCGGAGCCGACTGCGTAATGATGGGCGGCGTTTTTGCGGGCACCGAAGAAAGCCCGGGAGAAACCATTATTTACGAAGGAAGAAAATTCAAGCAATACAGAGGCATGGGTTCATTGGGCGCGATGGCTCAGGGAAGCAGCGATCGCTATTTCCAGGGCGAATCAGAATCAAAAAAATATGTTCCGGAAGGGATAGAAGGGCGTATTGCTTACAAAGGATATTTGTACGAAGTGGTTCACCAGTTTACAGGCGGGTTGAAAGCGGGCATGGGCTATTGCGGAGCTAAAGATATTGCGGCTTTGCAGAAAGCTACTTTTATAAAAATTACCAATGCTGGAATGGCTGAAAGCCATCCGCATGATGTAGTAATTACAAGGGAAGCGCCGAATTATAGCAGGTAAAATTGGTTTAGTGACACAATGTTTTAAGAATCGAAATATTGATTATTTCTTCGTTTACTGTTGTCTATAAAATATTTTTCAATTCTTTTTTTACCATTCTTAAGTTGATAAAAATGGTTAATGCAAAAAGAATTGCAGCTGTCACAAATACGCTCCAATCTAAAATCCATGAGAGTTTTTCAGCTTGCACGAAAGACAATTGCCTAAATAGAATGTGCAGAATTTGGGTCAGTACCAGGCCTGCAACAATAATACTTAGATAAACAGGTAGCCAGGTTTTTGCAACACTGTTTGCCAGCCATTTTGGCGAATAGCCTAGCGTAAGTAACAAACGAAGATTGTCTTTGCTTTTTGCAATCATAAGTTGCAGGTAAAACGAAAACAACATTAATGCGAGAACGATAACCAAAATGCCGAAAATGCCTAATGCGCTTACTATATTTTGCAAAATACTTTTGATGCGGCTGAATTTTACTTTGTCTTTATTGAGATGATAATCTTGTTGATCTAGGTAAGAAATAAGTTGAGGATTATTGGCGTCTTTTGTTTTGATATAAACCCTGGAAGCATGGACAGCGGTGTCATTCATGAAATGAAGATTACCCCAGTTCATAAAAGATTTCGGTACCAGGATAGAATTAATGCGATCACTTAAGGCTACTATATTTCCCCGAAAATTCTGGGTTCCGTAAGGCCCCGAACATTCCAAGATAATATTGATAGATGAAATTGTTTTAGCGGAAAGTTGCGGCAATCCTTGTGCCGGCGCAAAAACATTATACATCTCGAGGAAGTCCGAAGAGAAAATAACAGGAACTATTGTTTGCCCCGGTTGCCACGTAAATGTCGGCGTCACGGTGTCTATAAAATTATTATCAATACTTTCTAAAAAAAGGTCTGTGCTGAAAGGAATAATATCGCCCGCTGTTGCGCGCACCCTGAATTTATTGGAGATCAAAGGTGCTACATCCGTAATGTCAGACTGTTTTTTTAAGTTAGATATATCTGCATTAGTAAAAGTATTATCCTTGCCCATGTTGTCATTGGTGATCGTTTTTGAGACGGAAATAAAATCGTAGCCGCCACTTTTCCGTGGATTATTTTCCTGGAGCAATTGCCGGATATTGACAAACATTTGCATCGAAACAAGCAGCAGCAATACGCCGATTCCCAGCCCGAAATACCCCAGCCATTTTGAAAAACGGTTTTTTCCGGCGATGAGTAGCGGGTGTATGTTTTTATAAGATAGTGGCATCTTCTTTTCTAAAACGAAAAAATGAATTATTTGTCTGTTTACTGAATGCTTTTAAATCCTGTTCTAATTAAAGAAGAAATTGAAATATTCCTGCCCGATTGTGTTATTCCCGTCCGACCGATCTCATCCGGGCGGGCAGGTGTTTCTTTACTGAATCTTCCTAAATCATTTAAATAGAAAAATGAATTATTTGTTTGTTTACTGAATTCTTATATCTCGAACTAAAGCCTTAAAAGTAATTCTCGATTATAAATAAATCACTTTCTCGTCCTTCAATAATTCCAATGGTTTCAGGTCTGCAAAAATCATGGCAGCATCCCGTTTCTCGCACTCCTCATAAATTAATTCCATTGCCTTTTTTCTGTTCGCTTCGTCGAGGTGGCTGTAAGGTTCGTCCAGCAATAAAAAATCAAATGGTTGCATCAGCGCACGAATAATTGCGATTCGCTGTTGCTCGCCATAGCTGCAGGTTTTAGCCGTTTGATCTAATTTACTTTTTATGCCAAGACGCTCTGCCATTTCAATAATTTTTTGTGCCGGATGATACGGATTCAATATTCTCTTTATTTCAATATTTTGCTGTACCGTTTGATCTTCAAACAAACGCAGATCCTGGAAAATAATGCTGAGTTTATTTTGCCGGAAGGCAGAAAAATTTTCTACTGAGAACTTTTTAACATCCGTGTCATCATAGAAAATGGAGCCGGAATAATCTTTTCGAAGCCCGTAAATAAAGTGCATCAGAGAAGTTTTGCCACTACCCGACGGTGCTACAATATGAAGATGGACCCCCTTACTGATCACAACTTCCTGCTCCCAGATTTGCGAGGCAATCCTGTTTTTCTTTTCAATAAAATCGGCCGTTAGATGCCGTAGTTGTATCTGCATCTTCTATTATTGATCAAATATTTTTTATTTTACTTTTACAGTATCTATAGGTGGCGGCATCAATATAGAATCCAACCTGTTGCTGTGATCATCCTTTTTGGACTCGCCGAATTGGTACATTTCGTTGAAATAATTGTTCAGTTGTTTAAGGCTGTTCGTGTCTTTGTTTACGAGGTTGATTTCTGTATGAAATTGAAATCCTCCGTTTTTGAAATCCCCCCCTTCTGAAATAATATTATCCCATGTTTTCAGGCTTTGGTCCAGCATTCCTTTATCATTGGCGTTGCTCGGCGATGTGGTAGCAAATGCTGAAATAATTTCATGGATGTTAAGAAAAAAGCCAAAGGGGTGTCCGGAAATTTTGTTGGAAAAATCATATTTACTGTTACTGTTACCAGCCAAATATTTATTGGCAAATTCGGTAGAACTTCCGAAGGCAAATGTTTTATCATTCATTACATATTTATTTACTAATGAATCAGCGCCCATTTGGGAACCTTGTTTTTTTAACGCATCAAGTACTTTTTGAAAGCTTGCTTTATCTCCGATGCCAAGGGAAAAAATGTAATTGAAGTCCGGTTTAATAATGGGTTCTACCAGGTTATTTAATGAAGAATCGTTGCTGTTGAGTTCTCTTTTTGGCATTTGAACATCGCTGAACGCTAATAAAAAATCACCATTAGTTGCTTTGGAAAGGTCGTCAAGATTAAAGCCAAGTTGCTGCGCATAGGTATTCACCAAACCATCTGCGCCGGTTAGTTTAATGAGTTCTTTAATTCCCTCCGGTTTAAAATTGAATGCTAATAATCCAATTACGTCTTGCGACGGAATGCTTTTAATCATATCCATATTCACAGACTTTCCCATGTACTTTGTTAGCACGTCGGAAAGTTCTTTGCTCACAAATTGATTTTGATTTACCACAATTTTTCCATTTTGAAAATCTACTATGTAAGTACTAATATTATCCTTTGTGAAGGCATCGAGTTTAAGCATGCTAATCATTCCGAGCGAGGGTACACTTTTTACTAAGGCCTCATTGTTTTGCCAGCCATGGATATCTCCATTTTCTTTCAGAAGCGCGTTAAATTTATCATTCGACGCCAGCGAGCTATCGGTTTTTAAAGCAAAAAGTTTTGTGCAAAATGTGGAAAGCGCAGCACTATTGTCAACCGGGTTATCAGACTGCGGATTGTTAGAATCGCCCCAATTTAAATTTTTATATGAATTCTCCGGGGCGCTTGTTACGTACGCAAAATAATCGTCATTCCATCCTACGATACCTTTGTCTTTGAGCGTAAGTAAATTAATATCTCCATCTTTTTTTATAGTTTGTGTTGAATCGAAGTTTTTATTGAATTGTTCAAAATCGTTTTTATCTTTTATTTTGCCTTCGGCAACAATAAAATTTTGTCCGGAACTTTTAGCTACAAAAAAGGTCAGTCCATCTTCAAGATCAATACCTGTCTCAGAAGGGTTTTCAAGTATTTTCTTTCTCCATTCCGGAGCAGAAGGGTCGGCGATTGCTTTTTTATACCATTCTGATTGTTTAATATCACTCAATGGCAATTTGCTTTCAATTGACTTTACATTTACCTGGGCAACAAACAGCGCATCAGCAGGAATCATTTTTCCAACGCTGTTTTTTTTGCTGCACGACGAAAAAAGCAATGTGCCTGCCACGAAGAAAAAGAAATACTTAATAAAAGGTTTCATAAAAAAATGATTAAAGATGAATGTTTTTTGATGGATGTTTAAAAGTAAGTCTATTTGTTTTATTATACATTTAAAATTGTATAACCGACAAGTTTATTTTTTAAAAAAATTGATGATCTCATTTTCATGTACGGTTTCCTGTTGGCCTGTTTCAAGATTTTTGATAACGATAGTTTTGGACTTCATTTCGTCAGAACCAATAATGATCGCATATAAAATATTTTTCTTAGAAGCATATTTGAATTGCTTGTCCATTTTAGCGATTTCGTAAAATAGCTCACAACTGATTCCATTCGCTCTTAATTTTTGCATCAGCCCAAACGCATGCCTGCTCTCATTTTCTCCAAGATTAAAAAATAGCGCATGCGTAGATTGATTGATGTTTTCCGGGAAAAGATTAAGTTCTTCCATTACATCATAAATTCGATCCACACCAAAACTGATGCCGACACCAGGAAGATCCGGTACGTCAAATAACCCAGTCAGATCATCATAACGGCCACCGCCGCCAATGCTTCCCATCTGTACATTTTTTGCCTTCACTTCGTAGATCGTACCTGTATAATAATTTAGCCCGCGGGCTAAAGTGAAATCGATTAAAAAGGTTTGTTTACTGTTATCTTTTTCTGAGTCAGTTAAAAATCCGAGAATAAACTTTAGTTCTTCTATGCCTTCTTTCCCGGTTTCGGAAGAGCTTAATACGCCAGAAATCTTTTCGAGCTTTTCTTCATTCGTGCCATTAATATTAAGATAATTTTCGATTGTCGAAATCTGTTCCGCACTTAATCCATTGGCCGAAAGTTCCTCTTTCACTTTTTCAATCCCGGTTTTATCCAGTTTGTCAATAGCAATCGTTATTGCGGTGAGGTCATCCGCATTTCCACAAACATCTGCAAGGCCATAAAGAATTTTTCTGCTATTGAGTTTTATTTCAGTTTCTATTTTTAAATGTGCAAATACATCTCGATAGATGTTTGCCAATTCTACATCGCTTATCAGCGAATGTGTGCCTGCAATGTCTGCGTCGCACTGGAGAAATTCGCGGTACCTGCCTTTTTGCGGCCTGTCTGCACGCCAAACCGGCTGTACCTGGTAGCGTTTAAAAGGTAGAATTAGTTTTCCCTGGTTCATTGCCATGAACCGCGCGAACGGGATCGTGAGGTCGTATCTGAGCGCTCTTTCCGTAATATTTTTGTCATTTTTCCCGCCAACGATATTTTTAAAATCTTCTAAAGCTTTATCTCGTTTCCCTGGGTGATCCAGGCCGTTATTTAGTATTTTAAAAATGAGTTTATCGCCTTCATCACCATATTTTCCCATTAGGGTTTCCAAGTTTTCAAAAGCAGGCGTTTCCAGAGGTTCAAAGCCATACAATTCAAAAACATTTATAATTGTGTGAATAATATATCTTCGTTTCCGCAACGTTTCCGCTGAAAAATCCCTGGTTCCCTGTGGTAATGATGGCCTCATACTTTTTGATTTAAAAACTATTTATTTTTGACACGCGAAATTATTATTAAAATACTGGAATACTAAGTGCTGTGTTTTCTTTGGTTAAAGGTGGATAAAAAAATCCCTTAAATTTTTACGATCCTAGGAATATGGAAAATAATTCTTTGCGCATCTTTAGTAAAGTCCAACGCGTTAAATATTAACAGAACGCTTGCATTTTTTTAGGTGTAATTTGCGTCTTTTTATCGTGCTTTATTGCTTTTTAGAAGTTTTGGAATTACATTGGATATTACCTGTGACTATAAGGAAATAGTTGAAGAGATTGAAAATTGCTATATGAGAATTTCTGTGGTTTATTTATACATTTTATTTTATCTTGCCGCTTGGCGTAAAAAAACGATATGAGTCTTGAAGAATTTGAAAATACACCTGATAGAAAAACGAAGCGCTATATCCTGATGCGGAGCATCACGGATCTGGGTATGGGATTTATCTATGTAGGAGTAGGCGTTTTTATTTTGTTTTCAAAGCAATTTCATTTCTCGAGCGATTTTACAGGAAGTATACCTGCGAAAATAGTTTCTGTTATGGTGATTATTTATGGTTTATGGAGATTGTATAGAGGGTTTCAAAAAAAATATTTTAGATGATGATTCGCTTTCAACATATTATAAAAGGACCATTCAGTATTGTGTCAATGATTGTTTTGCTGTGGATTTTTTTTACAGGTTGCCACGAAAATAAGAGACCTGATTTAGACTCAGCAGATAAGGGGACCATACACATCAGTGTGGATGAATCCTTTGAACCGGTAATAGACTCAGAGATTATGGTTTATGAAGCCTTACATCCCGGCACGAAAATCATCGCTGACTATAAGCCGGAGGCGGAGTGTTTTAAAGACCTAATTAAGGATAGTACTAAAATGATTATCGTCACCCGTGGACTTACACCACAGGAAGAAAAATACTATAAAGACAGCATTTCCGTATCACCCACATGGGCCAAAATAGCTTATGACGCTATTGCTGTGGTTGTGAACATTAATTCACCTGATTCGATATTTCACAAAGGCGAACTGAAAAGCATTCTTGATGGAAGTGCTGCCAGCAACAAAACGATCGTTTTTGACGGCCTGAAGGAAACGAGTACCATCCGCTATGTAGTGGATTCAATAATGAGAGGAAAACCATTCGACCAAACCAGGGTATTTGCTGAAAAAAACAGTGATGCGGTGATAAACTATGTCGCTGGCCATGAAAAAGCTATTGGTTTCGTGGGCGTTAGTTGGATTGGAAATCCGGAAGATACGACGCAAATGAGTTTTCTGACAAAAGTTAGGATTGCTTCGGTAGAATGCAATTGCGCGGAAGATGCATTGGTTAAGCCTTACCAGGCCAACATCATGTTGGGACGCTATCCATATACCCGAAGTTTATTTTATATTATTAAAGAACAGTATAATGGACTTGCAAGTGGCTTTGCACATTTTATGCAGTTTGAAAAGGGACAATTGATTTTCAGGAGGGCATACTTATGGCCGGCACGCATGAATTTTAACATCCGTTCGGCCACTACTAATTGAGTTTAAAAACCATAATCAGTAATTAATAAAAAGTAAAAATTCAAACATGAAAAAAATCGGACTCTTATCTTCTTTAATCCTAATGGGGCAGTTATTGTTTGCGCAGAGCATCAATGACGGAATACAGTTATTAAATTATGAGCGATATCAAAGTGCGGAAGGTGTTTTTCAGAAACTGCTGACCTCAAACCCGAATAATATTGACGCTGCATATTGGCTTGGTCAGACTTATCTTGCCAACCAGGATATAGTAGATACCACCAGTGCTAAAAAACTGTATCAGAAGACCCTGCAGGCCAATCCTAACAACCCTCTGATCATGGTAGGTGTAGGGCAGGTAGAGCTTACGTCAGGAGATACAACAGATGCACGAAGTCGTTTTGAAACCGCTATTAGTTTGGTCAAAAAAAAGGAACGTGATCCAATTTTGGAAGCCGTAGGAAGAGCAAATGTTTTGGCTAAGAATGGCAATATTTTATACGGAATCGCAAAATTGAACGAAGCTTCTGTCAGGGATAGTAAGAATGCCGGTATTTATAATTTGATTGGTGAAGGATACTGGAAAATGAACGATGGTTCCAACGCTATTATTAACTATCAAAAGGCACTGGCAATAGATCCCAAAGACGCAAGGGCAAGTTGGATGATCGGCAGGATTTATGAAACCCAAGGATATAACCAGGAAACCATTTATATGAAACATTACCTGGATGCGATCAATGAGGATCCTAATTTTGCCCCCGTGTATTATTGGCTTTATGGTTACTATTATCGTCGCGACGTAAATACCGCTGCTGACTACTTGAACAAATACATTGCGGTAGCAGATAAACAGTCTAAAAACTGTTATGCCCAGGCATCTTTGATGTATGTTTCAAAAAAATACCCTGAAACAGTTTCCCAGGCTGATGCTTGTATTGCAGATGCTGGTGATAAGGCATATCCTAATCTGTTTGGTTTAAAAGCTTATGCGTATGACAAAATGGGGGATTCGCTCAAATCAAAACAAGCGTTTGAACAGTTTTTTGCAAAAGTAAATCCTGATAATATCGGGCCAACAGATTATTCAACTTACGGTAAAGTACTATTGCAATTCCCAGGACAAGAAGCATTAGGAGAAGCTAATATAGATAAAGGGCTTGCGTTGGATACTGTCGTTAAGACTAAGGTTGATATTTTGAAGGACATAGCAAAAGGTTTTTCAGATAAAAAAAACTATACCGAAGCCGGCAAATGGTATGGTAAGATTTTGGATGTTGATCCAAACTATGGAAAGGGAGATTTATTCTATGCAGGTTACAATGATTATCGTGGCGGTAATTACAAAACTGCAGATTCAGTTTTTACTTTGTATCAAAATAAATATCCTGAAGATATTTACGGATGGTATCTTGGCGGCCGCGCTAAGGAAGGAATTGATACTTCAGCTGCATTAGGTTTGGCAAAGCCGGATTATGAAAAAGTCATTGCTATTGGCGATACTACGCAGGACAAAGCTTCTATAAAAGATAAGCTCATTCCGTCTTACAGGTATATGGTGGCTTATTATTATAATATAAAACACCAGGCTGATACTGCTTTAATTTATAATAATAAAATATTGGAAGTAGATCCAACTGATGCAACGGCGTTACAAACAAAAGACGCATTGGAGTCAGTGATTAAGAATCAAGCTAAAGGTGGGGCTGCAAATAAGCCCAGTGATTCCTCGAAGGCTAGTAAATAATAGCTTTTCAAAAATTAAAATCATTTATTAAAGCTCCCGCACCGTCGGGAGCTTTTTAATTAACAAAAGTCTTATTTTAATTCATCTTTGTTTTTGTAAATTCAATGTTTAAAATGAAAGACCGTATTTTCAATCATGGATAATTGATGTTGCTGCCTTACTTTTGCACTTCAAAATGTTAGCTGATGCACTTTTTTTTACAAACGCAATATATCAATAGTACATCCAACTATTTGCCGATAGGTATTCAACTCCTTTTCGCGCTTGGTTTATTATCGTTAATGATTTACGGTACGAATGTATTAGGGCCTACGCGCAAAACCTCGGATAAGCTGGTCAACTTTGAAAGTGGCATTGAATCGCAGGGGAATGCGAGAAAGCCAATAGCCGTCAAGTATTTTTTAGTAGCTATCTTATTTGTTCTTTTTGATGTGGAAGTGATCTTTTTTTATCCTTACGCGGTCAATTTTAGAGCGCTTGGATGGAGTGGCTTTGGAGCCATCTGCATGTTTGTTGGCTTTTTTCTGGCTGGCTTTATTTACGTTCTTAAAAAAGGTGGTTTAAATTGGGAAGACGAAAGTTAATGGGCTAATTCGATAATGAGCCAATCGAAAAATTTGAAAATGAAAAATTAAAGCAAAACAATATTAGCTAATTAGCACATTGGCTAATTAGTAAATTTAAAAAATTATGGCACGTCCTGTTCAATATAATATAACACAGAAACCTTTGGAGAAAGCGATCTCTGTAGTTTCTGAGCCGGAAGGGTATCCCGGTGAAGGTTTTTTTGCATCAAAGCTCAACGATGTAGTTGGCCTGGCAAGAAAAAATTCAATCTGGCCACTTCCTTTTGCCACCAGTTGCTGTGGTATCGAGTTTATGGCTTTGATGGCATCTCATTACGATCTTGCCCGGTTTGGGTCTGAAAGAGTGAGCTTTACACCGCGCCAGTGCGATCTGCTGATGGTGATGGGAACTATTGCAAAGAAAATGGCCCCGGTTGTGAAGCAGGTTTACCTGCAAATGGCTGAACCACGTTGGGTATTGGCAATGGGTGCCTGTGCCAGCAGCGGTGGGATTTTTGATACTTATTCGGTACTCCAGGGCATTGACCAGATTATCCCCGTGGATGTATATGTGCCAGGATGTCCTCCGCGCCCTGAAGCCGTAATCGACGGCATTTTGCGTATCCAGGATCTGGTAGGCAGCGAAAGTTTAAGGAGACGAAATTCATCGCACTACCAGGAGCTAATGGATAGCTATGGAATACAATAAGGGGTATTGAAATGTAACGAGCAAACAAATAATTAATTTTTAAATAGCGCAATTTTCAAATTGAAATATGGCTTTAACAAACGAAATAGTAAGGCAGAAGTTAACTGAAAAATTTGCAGACCAAATTACAGATTGGGGAGAGCCTTATGGAATGTTGACTTTCACATCTGATAGAAATCTGAATCTCAAAATTCTTCAGTATCTTTTTGATGAGCCTTCTTTGGGCTTTCAATTCATGGCAGATTTGTGCGCTGTACATTACCCGGATCAGGAAGGAAGAGAATTAGCAGTTGTGTATCATTTGCACAACCTGAAAGAAAATGTTCGAATCCGTTATAAAGTTTTTACTGATATTAAGAAGCCGGATGTATTCAGCGCTACCGCATTGTATTCTGCTGCTAACTGGATGGAACGCGAAACTTATGATTTTTATGGGGTCAATTTTGTCGGCCATCCCAACCTGAAAAGAATTTTGAATGTAGACGACATGAAGTATTTTCCGATGAGAAAAGAGTTTCCGTTGGAAGATCAAAAACGGACCGATAAGGATGATGAAATGTTTGGAAGATAGTGACTGAATTACCAGCAGACAAACAAAAACCAGATTTTTTTGTTTAATAAATGAGTTAAGATTTTAGGGATATCAGTCAAGCAAGAAATAAAGTAATTTTTTGTTTTGGATGTTAGTAAACAAACAAATAATAAAGAAAATTATTTGACACATGAAACTAGACTGGATGTTAGGGGCGATTAAGCGAATTAGAAATGATAAATTTATAACAAGAAATTTAGCTATAATTTTTGTTCTGATATATTCTCTCTTTTTTCCTAATAATCTTTTTAAATATATTTTCGTTGGAATGTGGGTAATCCTTATGATATTAAATTTGAGAGAGGAATTTGTAAAGAGGAATTATAAATAAAACGAAAAGGCAACTCATTATTAAAGGAAGTTGGTGCTAAAAAATTAAAAGAATCATGAGTGAACATGTAACATTACCTGAAGGCAATGTAGAAAAGCAAACGACTACAATCAATATCGGGCCAACGCATCCCGCTACGCATGGTGTGTTTCAAAATATAGTGGAACTTGACGGCGAAACCATCGTTAGTGCCGAACAAACGGTGGGTTATATTCATCGCGCATTTGAAAAAATTGCGGAGCACAGGACGCCCTATCAAATTACGACACTGACCGACAGATTAAATTATTGCTCATCGCCTATAAATAATTTCGGTTGGATTATTACCTGCGAAAGGCTATTAGGAATAAAAATTCCAAAGCGTGTAGATTATCTGCGTGTTATCATAATGGAACTTGCACGTATTTCAGATCATCTTATTTGCAATTCTATCGTGGGCGTTGATTCAGGAGCTTTCACAGGCTTCCTTTATTTGATGCAGTACCGCGAATTGATTTATGAAATATATGAAGAAATATGCGGGTCGCGCCTTACTACTAATATCGGACGAATTGGAGGCTTTGAGAGAAATTTTACAAGCCAGGCATTTGAAAAATTAGAAAAATTTATCAAAGACTGGCCACCCGTTCTGGATGAATTTAATGAGTTATTTATCCGCAACAGAATATTTATGGACCGCACCATTGGTGTCGGGCCCATTTCGGCAGAAAGAGCGTTGAATTATGGATTCACAGGGCCGAATCTAAGGGCCGCGGGTGTTGATTATGATGTGAGAATTCACACGCCTTACAGCAGTTATGACGATTTTGATTTTACGATACCGGTAGGTTCAACTGGTGATTGTTACGACAGGTTTTTGGTGCGTGACCAGGAAATGAAACAGAGTATGGAAATCATCAAGCAAGCTTATCAGAAAGTACAGGAATTTAAGGGTGCCGAAGCCGAAGTGTTTCATGCAGATGTGCCTGATTATTATTTGCCCGATAAAAAAGATGTCTACACAAAGATGGAAGCGTTGATTTATCATTTTAAAATTATCATGGGCGAAACGAAAATGCCGGTCGGCGAAATCTATTCGTCTGTAGAAGGAGCTAATGGCGAACTGGGATTTTATTTCATAAGCGATGGTGGGCGTTCACCTTATCGTCTTCATTTTAGAAGGCCTTGTTTTATTTATTACCAGGCTTATTCTGAACTGACAAAAGGTGGCCTATTAAGTGATGCAATCATTACGATGAGCAGTTTGAATTTGATAGCGGGAGAGTTAGACGCTTAAGTGAAATAAGCAATAATTAATAAGAGATAAGGAATAAGAAACAATGAAGTAGTAAGATGATTAGGGAGAGGAAATAGAAAAGGACTTTTTAAAAGGAATACCCAAGATCCCGAAAATTAAAATGTAGAAATAAGAAAAAAAATGAGCGTACAATTTTCACCCGAAAAATTAGACAAGGTTAATGAACTGATAAGCCATTATCCTGAGGGAAAACATAAAAGTGCTTTAATAGGCGTGCTGCACATCGCTGAAGAGGAATTTGGATGGTTGAGTGTAAATACGATGGATTATGTCGCGTCATTATTGAAACTTCAGCCAATAGAGGTGTATGAAGTAGCTTCTTTTTATTCGATGTTCAATTTAAAACCTGTGGGCAAATATGTGTTTGAAGTTTGCCAGACAGGTCCGTGTATGTTGAAAGGAAGTGATCAGATCATTGATTATATAAAACAAAAGCTAAATATTGGTGTCGGCGAAACAACTGCAGATGGAATGTTTACGTTGCAAACCGTTGAATGCCTTGGTGCGTGCGGATATGCGCCAATGATGCAAATGGGTAAATTTTACAAAGAACATCTTACACCTGAAAGAGTGGATCAGATAATTGAGAAATGCAGAAATAATAGTGTGAGGAATAATTAAGAGCAAATACGAATTCCGTTAACTTAAAGGATATGTCAAAAAAATTATTACTAGATAAAATCAATGTTCCGGGAATAAAAACTTTCGAGGTGTATCGCCGCGAAGGAGGTTATCAAAGTGTTGAAAAGGCTTTGAAAATGCAAACCGCGGATATTGTCGAAGAAGTAAAGAAAAGCGGCTTAAGGGGTCGTGGTGGTGCAGGTTTCCCTACAGGATTGAAATGGAGTTTTCTTGCTAAGCCGGAGGGCGTTGCGCGTTATTTAGTTTGCAATGCTGATGAAAGCGAACCCGGTACTTTTAAAGATCGCTTCCTGATGGAATTTATCCCTCATCTTTTGGTAGAAGGAATGATAACATCTTCTTTTGCTTTGGGGAGCAATGTATCTTATATCTACGTCCGTGGTGAATATGATTGGGTAGCGGATATTCTACAGGTGGCACTTGACGAAGCAAAACAAAATGGCTTTCTTGGGAAAAATATTCTGGGAAGCGGATTTGATTGTGAAGTATATCTTTATCGAGGAGCTGGTGCCTATATCTGCGGTGAAGAAACTGCGCTATTAGAAAGCCTTGAAGGAAAAAGAGGTTTGCCCAGGATTAAGCCACCATTTCCCGCTGTGAAAGGAGTTTGGGGATGCCCAACTGTGGTTAATAATGTAGAAACGATTTGCGCCGTGGTTCCTATTATTAATGAAGGTGGAGAAGCCTATTCAAAAATTGGAATTGGTAAATCAACAGGTACGAAATTAATTTCTGCCTGTGGGAATATTAATAAACCCGGCGTCTACGAAATAGACATGACCATTACTGTTGAAGAATTTATTTATAGCGATGAGTATTGTGGAGGAATCGCAAATGGGAAAAGATTGAAAGCATGCATACCCGGTGGATCATCTGTTCCTATACTACCCGCTAATCTTTTATTAAAAACCGCTAAGGGCGAACCTCGATTGATGAATTATGAAAGCCTTGCGGATGGAGGGTTCATAACTGGAAGCTCGATGGGGTCTGGTGGTTTTATTGTGTTGGATGAAGACCAATGTGTGGTACGTCATACTTATACTATTTCCAGGTTTTATCATCATGAAAGTTGCGGGCAATGCTCACCTTGTCGTGAAGGCACCGGTTGGCTCGAAAAAATATTTCACAAGATAGAAAATGGAAAGGGAGAGATGAAAGACATAGACCTTCTTTGGGATGTTCAACGAAGAATAGAGGGAAATACGATTTGCCCGTTTGGTGATGCTGCAGCGTGGCCTGTAGCCGCTGCTATCAGGCATTTCAGGGATGAATTTGAATGGCATATTTTAAATCCGGAAGAATGTTTGACAAGAAATTACGGTTTGGCGCATTACGCGGATCCTTTGGAAGCAGTAGCGTCATAAAATAACTCAAAGTTAAATTTTGAAAATTAATTTGAAATGGCTGAAGAACAAGAACAATTATTTAAAATAACAATCGATGGTATTACAATCGAAGTACCCAAAGGGACTACGATATTAAATGCCGCGCGCAAAATAGGGCCACATGTGGCGCCACCTACAATGTGTTACTACAGTTCACTGGAAGGTAGCGGCGGTAAATGCCGTACCTGTTTGGTGGAAGTAGCTGCCGGTTCAACTAAGGATCCGCGTCCTATGCCTAAGTTAGTAGCATCGTGCCGTACAGAAGTGATGGATGGAATGGTCGTAAAAAATGTTACCAGTGAAAAGGCAATTGACGCCAGGCACGGAATTGTAGAATATTTATTAATCAATCATCCGCTTGATTGCCCTATCTGTGATCAGGCAGGAGAGTGCTATCTGCAAGACCTAAGTTATAATAATGGAGAAGTTGGTACGCGTTATGAGTTCAAGAGAAGGACTTTTGTGAGAGAAGATATTGGCCCTTACATCCAGCTTCACATGACCAGGTGTATCTTATGTTATCGTTGCTTAATGGTTGCCGATCAATTGACTGACTCAAGAACCCAGGGAATATTATTAAGGGGCGACGTATCCGAAATATCTACCTATATTTCAAAGGCAATTGAAAATGACTTTAGTGGAAATATGATTGATGTTTGCCCCGTCGGAGCGCTCACCGACCGCACGTACCGATTTAAGAACCGCGTTTGGTTTTTGAAACCCGTGGATGCCCATAGAGATTGTGACAAGTGTTGCGGAAAAGTCACCTTATGGAATCGTGGAGATGAAGTATTCAGGGTCACATCTCGCAAAGACCCCTGGGGTGAAGTTCAGATTATTGATGGAAAGGCGGCCTGGATTTGTAATACATGCCGATTCGAAAAAAAGAAAGCGGCCGACTGGATTATTGATGGTCCGACAAAAATAGACCGGCATTCTGTGATTTCTACTAATCATTATGTAGAAAAAGTGATTCCTCCTGATCCACTTAAAGAAGTTCTTTTTGGGAGAGAACCTTTGCTATTAATGGATATTCAGGAAACAAGCGAAGTGAATACTCCAGGCATAGATTTAAGTATTTTGCGTGGCCCGGCTACTTCCACAACATTTATCGAACGAAATGAAGAAAAAGAAATAGCGGAAACCAATGCCGAAAGATTGTCAATCAATGATCATAAAAAACCATAATTAAAATTTAGTTTTAGCGCCATGTATTTAAATCAAATTCTTTTAAACATAGATTGGGCATTATTAACCGAAAAACTTGTTTTAATTATAGTGGTTGTAATGGTCTCTTTATTTGTGGCCATGTATTCTACTTATTTCGAGCGGAAGATTGCAGGGTTTATGCAGGACAGGCTTGGGCCGAACAGGGCAGGGCCTTTTGGGATTCTTCAACCTTTGGCGGATGGATTGAAATTGTTTTTTAAAGAAGAGATCGTTCCAACTTTTTCATCAAAATTCTTATTTGTCCTTGGCCCTATCCTGGCAATGCTCACGGCTATTATGGTGAGTGCGGTGATACCCTGGGGCGACAAGTTTCATATTTTTGGCAGAGATGTTTCTTTACAAATTGCTGATGTAAATATTGGCATCTTATACGTTTTCGGAGTGGTCAGCCTGGGAGTTTATGGAATCATGATCGGTGGATGGGCGAGCAATAATAAATTTTCTTTGTTGGGTGCAATGCGCGCCGCTTCCCAGATTATAAGTTACGAATTGGCAATGGGTATTGCGCTGATTGGATTGTTAATGGTAACAGGCACCCTTAGTCTTAATGAGATGGTGGGCCAACAAAAAGATCATGTTTGGAATATATTAAAGCAACCTTTAGGGTTTTTAATATTTCTAATATGTGCATTTGCTGAAACCAACCGGACGCCATTCGATTTGCCAGAGGCAGAAAATGAATTAATTGGCGGATACCATTCAGAATATTCATCGATGAAACTGGGATTTTATTTATTCGCGGAATATGTAAATATGTTTTTGAGTGGAGCGGTGATGGCAACCTTGTATTTTGGCGGTTATGATATTCCATTTGTGAATGACGCAAATCTTATTCATTCCATCGGGATGAATTGGGTAGCGGTTATCGAAGGAGCAGTGTTCTTTGCAAAAATCGCTTTCTTCATATTCCTTTTTATGTGGGTAAGGTGGACAGTTCCTCGATTCAGGTATGATCAATTGATGAACCTGGGTTGGAAAATATTATTACCATTGTCCCTTTTCAATATGCTGGTAACAGGGGCATTAATTTTATTAAAACAAAATCACTGGCATTTCTAAAACTTAGCGATATTTTTGCAGCGCTGAAAAATGAAGGGACGCCAGATAAAATAATAGAAATGGAAGCATTAACGAAAAGAGTAAAACAGGTGGATAGGCCAACGATGTCATTTTGGGAAAGGATGTACTTACCAGCTGTTTTCAAAGGAATGACCATTACACTTCGTCATTTTTTTAAAAAGAAGGTAACCATAAAATATCCTGAAGAAACGCGTCCATTCAGTCCGGTATTTCGTGGATTGCAGATATTGAATCGTGATGAAGAAGGGCGCGAAAGGTGTACTGCCTGCGGATTATGTGCTTTGGCTTGCCCCGCGGAAGCAATTACGATGGAATGTGCCGAACGCAAGCCGGGAGAGGAAAATTTATACAGGGAAGAAAAGTATGCCGCTAAATATGAAATTAATATGTTGCGTTGCATCTTCTGCGGATTGTGCGAAGAGGCTTGCCCTAAGGATGCGGTTTATTTAAGTGAGACTTTTGCTCCTTCTAATTATCAAAGACAAGGATTTATATATGGTAAACCGGAATTGCTGATTCCAGATCCTAAAACGGATCCGGAAGGCTTTGCAAAAGCAAAAGGAGATAGGATTGCAAATCCTCTTGGGCATGGAAACGAGCATTGATTTGTACGCATAGCGCGATCACGAGTGGTGGAAAGAGGCAATATGATGCGATAATATAGTAAATGAACAAATAATAAAGATTCCTGTTTTCGTAGAACCGTCCTTTGCACGGCAGGCAGGCAAAATTTAAAAAATGGAGATAACACAAATTCTGTTCTGGTTTTTATCTGCGCTGGCAATACTTGGCGCTATAGGCGTAGTTGCCAGTAAAAATCCTATCTACAGCGTACTTTGCCTGATCATCGTATTTTTTGCGATATCAGGTCATTATATTTTAATGAATGCGCAGTTTCTTGCGATTGTAAATATTATAGTATACGCGGGTGCTATAATGGTGTTGTTCCTGTTTGTAATCATGTTGATGAACCTTGACTCGCAAACTGGTCCTGTCAAAAATGTGTACATGAAAATGGCTGGCATTGTTTCAGGCCTCACATTTCTGATCGTTTTGGTAGCGGCTCTGTCTCATTCTGATACGCAAAATATCGTGATGAGGCCTGGAACCAGCGTGGGACTTATTGAGAATTTGGGAAAAGCCTTGTTTAATACTTACGTGGTTCCTTTTGAAATAAGCAGCGTTTTGTTTTTAAGCGCAATGATTGGAGCTATTGTCATCGGTAAAAAAGATAAAACTGAAAAAAATATTCACGCATAATTTTTTTTAAAGTGCTTTTTTAGGCAGAAAATAAAAGAATGCTTTATAAATGAAATTTTTAGATCGGAATTTAAAATAATAAGACTCAAAAAGAAAGGAAAATAAAACTAAAATTATGGAGATAAAGTGGTACTTGTTTTTGTCGTTGACCTTGTTCTGCATTGGGATTATCGGGGCGCTTACACGACGAAATTCTATTATCGTTTTTATGTGCATTGAATTGATGCTTAACTCAGTGAATCTATTGCTAATTGCTTTTTCAAAAATGCATTTAGCCACCAGCAATGCCTTTAGTATTTCTATGGCTACCAGTGCGCAGGTATTTGTATTCTTTATTATGATAGTAGCTGCAGCAGAAGTCAGTGTGGGGTTAGCAATCATTGTGATGTTGTATAGAAATACACGCTCTATTGATATCAATTTTTTAAACAGGTTAAAGAATTAATTTTCTCTACAGTTATAAAATATTTTAAAATTTAAAATACTGCCGAAGTCTGGCTTATGGATGCAATTCAACTTATTTATCTGGTTCCGCTTCTTCCCCTTATTGGATGTTTGATTAATGGATTGGGAAGAAATGCTCTTTCAAAAAACCTGGTAGGGGTCATTGGTAGCGGCGTCGTTCTTATTTCTTTTTGCCTTAGTCTCCTGGTGTTTTTACAGGTTTCAACAGATGGCTTCACTACCCAGGTTGTTCATTACTTCGATTTTATTAGTGCAGGTAAATTGAATGTTCCGTTTGAATTTGAGGTAGATCAACTCACTGCTGTATTTCTATTAATTATTACAGGCGTTGGTTTTTTGATTCATGTATATTCTGTTTCTTACATGAAGGAAGAAACTCAATCCGGTTTTGGAAGATATTTTTCCTACCTGAACTTATTTGTTTTTTCCATGTTGATCCTTGTTCTTGGAGGCAATTATGTAATCATGTATATCGGTTGGGAAGGAGTGGGACTTTGCTCTTATTTATTAATTGGATTCTGGTTTAAAGATCAGGCCAATAATGATGCAGGCAAAAAAGCATTTATCATGAACCGTATTGGGGATGTTGGATTCCTGCTGGCTGTATTTTGGATGATATCGGCTTTTGGTACTGCTTCTTACCATGAACTTTATAATTCAGGAAATGGCATTATTTATTCGCTGACTACTATGAATTCGCCGGTGATTGTCGGCATTACTTTATTACTATTGATAGGGGCCGTTGGAAAAAGTGCGCAGATTCCTTTATACACCTGGCTTCCCGACGCGATGGCCGGTCCGACTCCCGTCTCAGCTTTGATACATGCAGCCACGATGGTGACAGCCGGCATCTATATGATCGCGCGAAGCAATATTATGTATTCATTGGCACCGGTATCGATGGCAGGAGTGGCTAGTGTAGGGTTAGTGACGGCTATTATCGCTGCAATTATTGCATTAAAACAAAATGACATCAAGAAAGTATTGGCTTATTCAACTGTAAGCCAACTTGGATATATGTTTCTCGGGTTGGGCGTTGGCGCTTATTCTGCTGCCGTGTTTCACGTAATGACACATGCCTTCTTTAAAGCGCTTCTATTCCTTGGGGCTGGCTCAGTTATCCATGCAATGGGTGGCGAACAGGATATTACAAAAATGGGTGGCTTAGGTAAAAAAATGAAGATAACGTACATCACATTTTTTATAGCGTGCCTTGCAATTTCGGGTATCCCTCCTTTTTCCGGTTTCTTTTCCAAGGACGCAATTCTTTCTGCAACCTATGCTGAAAGCCCATTATTATATTTTCTTGGATTGGGCGGCGCTTTGCTGACGGCTTTTTATATGTTCCGGCTACTTGCTATGACTTTCATTGGAAAGTTCAGGGGAACTGAAGCACAGGAACATCATATTCACGAGAGTCCTGTTACCATGACGTTGCCGTTGATTATCCTTGCGGTGTTGGCTGCCATTGGCGGTTTTATTGGCATGCCCGAAATCTTTGTGAAGAATGGAAATAAATTTGGCGATTTTCTATCGCCTGTATTTGCACGTTCAAAAGAAATATTAGTGGAGCATACAGTACCTCATCAAACAGAATGGATCCTGATCATTGTTTCTGCTTTCCTTGTTATTATCGTTTCTATCTGGGCATGGAATAAATTTAAAAATTACGCGCCATCTGTGCACAAGGATAATAGTTTCGTAAAATCGATAAAAAACAAGTTTTATGTTGATGAAGCCTATGATATGCTGGTGGTGAAACCATATCGTTCTTTGGGTGCGTTTTTAAATAATGTTTTCGACAAAAAAGGTATTGACGGTATTGTGAATGGTGTGGGAAGAAGCGTTAATTATGGAAGCCGTCAATTGCGGTTGTTGCAAAGCGGCCAGGTTGGATCTTACCTGTTATTAATGGTCGTCGGCTTACTGATCTTATTTATTATTCAATTGTTTACAAAATAATATTAATGCTGGGTACATACTTTACATTTCCTGAATTACTGATCTGGATACCATTTATTACCGGAATTGTTGCTATTTTTATTAAGAACTCAAAGAGTGTAAAAACGTTTGCTCTTGTGTCGTCTCTTGCTACACTTGTGGTTTCTGTTATTAGTTTATTTTATTCCGATATAGCACATCATCCTGAATTCTTTTATTTCAACAATGTCTCTTATGTTTGGATGCCATATATTGGTTCGAGTTTCTCTGTAGGTCTTGATGGGATGGGCTTTTTACTTACATTCTTAACTGCTTTTTCTTATCCGCTTATTTTCGCAGCTACATTCAAATCGGAATATAAAAATTCCAATGGTTTTTATGCATTGATGCTATTGTCCCAGGCCGGCATTATGGGTGTGTTTGTTGCAACGGACGCGCTATTGTTTTATTTCTTTTGGGAACTTGCCCTTATACCTATCTATTTTCTTTGTAGCCAGTGGGGAGGTGAAAAACGAATACAAGCAACTTTCAAGTTTTTCGTTTATACTTTCCTTGGCTCGTTGTTGATGTTGGTCGGCATTATTTATGTATATATGCATACGCCCTCGGTATCTGCCGATTCATTGCATTCTTTTTCTTTAAATTCTTTTTATCACGCAGTGTTATCGCCTAATCAACAGAGTTGGTTGTTCTGGCTGTTCTTTGTGGCTTTTGCAGTTAAAATACCTATTTTCCCTTTACATACGTGGCAGCCTGATGTTTACGAACAATCGAATTATCCTTCTGTGATGGTATTGAGTGGAATTATGGTTAAAATGGGTGTACTCGGATTGATCAGGTGGTTGCTTCCGATTTTCCCCTCAGCCGTTGAAAAATATAGTCATTTCGTGATCGTGTTGTGCGTGATCGGAATTTTATACGCCAGTTGCATCGCGTTATACCAAAACGACTTAAAAAGATTTGTGGCGTGGTCATCTATCGCGCATCTTGGTTTAATAGCTGCTGCTGTTTTTTCTGTCAACAATTTGGGTTTGCAGGGCGTGATGCTCGAAATGCTCAATCACGGTATTAATATTCTTGCGCTGTGGGTCATCGTGGATATTATTGAAAAGAATACAGGTGTCAGAAAGATTTCGGAATTGAGCGGGTTGGCTATAAAATCACCGGGTCTGGCTATTTTCATGGTAATTATTGCTTTTGCAAATGTTGCACTTCCTCTTTCCAATTCTTTTGTGAGTGAGTTTTTGATGTTGAACGGATTGTTCGAATACAATAAATGGATTGCCGCATTTGCGTGTCTTGGAATTGTGTTGTCAGCCGCCTATATGTTGTCCATGGTGCAGAGAGCTTTTTATGGTAGAGCGAACGCACTGGCAGTGCAGGCAAAGAAAATGAGTGGAGCGCAAGGTTTTGTTTTGTTCGTTCTTGTTATTGCTATTTTAGCATTGGGTATTTATCCTGAACCTGTGATTCATTTGACGCAGTCAACAGTAACTAGTATTTTAAGTTCAGTGACGGCAAAATAGAAGTTAGTAAATACGGCGGGTTTGATTGTAGTTTTTTAAACCGGTTAAGTAAAATAGGTTTTTAACTAATTATAAAATAAAGCCCTTTGGGGGATCGGATTACATTATGAATGCAATTATTATAACAGCGCTTTGGGGAGTAGTAATGATGTTTGGAGGGGTGTTTTTCAAAAAGCCTGCCACAGCAAAGTACTGGGCCATAGCCGGCATTTTGGTTGTATTAATCGCTAATATTCTCGAATTCTTTGGTCATCAGTTTTTCCATGTTGATACGAAAGGAATGTTACGTTTTGATTCGTTGGGTTTGCATTTCAATACAATTATTTTCGTTTGCACTTTATTGTTTTTTCTGCTAAATGGGAGGGATGTGGAAAAGGTTGGCCCTCACGTTTCAGAATATTTCAGCCTGATGTTTTTCGTTTTATGTGGCGCTTCTATTCTGACCTCTTTTAATACACTTTTACTGTTATTTCTCGGAATTGAAATTTTATCCATTCCATTATACATACTAACAGGTAGCGATAAACGGAATTTAAAAGGGAATGAAGCTTCTCTAAAATATTTTTTGATGGGTGCCTTCTCAACAGGTATTTTGCTCATGGGAATCGCATTGATATATGGAGGCAACAGTCTTGGTTCTTTTTATATAGACGCGATTAATTTAGGACAAGGGCATTTACTTCCTTTGATTGGGGCCGGTTTGGTATTGCTGTTGGTGGGCATGTCTTTTAAAGTTTCAGCAGTGCCATTTCATTTCTGGGCACCTGACGTATATGATGGTGCGCCTGCCGTGTTTACGTCTTTTATGATGACGGTAGTAAAAATTGCCGCCTTCTTTGCTTTCTTTAGATTGTTCCAGAATTCATTTGGAGCAATGCATCAGGAATGGCAAATGCTGATTGCGATTATTACCGCTGCTACTTTATTGGTAGGCAATATAGCTGCAGTTTTTCAAAAAAGTGTAAAGCGGATGCTTGCTTATTCCAGTATTTCACACGCAGGATTCTTAATGTTTGTGCTATTTGCACTCAATGATACGGCCAGGGAAGGATTGCTTTTGTATGCAGCTGCTTACAGCCTTGCGACGATTGGCATCTTTGCCATTATCATCAGAATGAATGATTATTCAATTGAGGGATTCAATGGCCTTGGAAAAAGGCAACCACTCATGGCATTTACAGCAGTTATCTTTCTTCTGTCTCTTACGGGGATTCCTCTTACAGCCGGGTTTACTGCAAAATTTTATGTATTAATGGCAGCCGTAAAAGACGGACATCATTTATGGTTGGTTATTCTCGCTGTAGTTTGCGCAGCAATTGGTGCCATATACTATTTCAGGGTAATACAGGCTATTTACTTTAAAGATCCTGCAGAGGGAGTAAATGAACGTCTGGATGTAACACCTGGTTTCAAATCACTACTGATTATTACTTCTGTTTTAATCATCTTACTTGGCGTTCTTCCCGGGCTGCTAATTGACTGGATTTATTATTAAGTAATCAATAGTATTCCGCAACATTCAATCAGTGAACGAATAAATAATGCAGATTCTTATTTCTGCCGATTATAGTTTGTCTTCATTTGCTTTACATAAAATACATGAATGGCAATAATAAATTGTTTTCATCCAGTATCTTTACCACTTATTCCTAATCGCTACATTTTATAAAACATATTCTGAAGGCATGCAATTAAAGGATTCCTTATCATTGGCATTTCGGACCGTAAAAAGCAATAAGCTGCGTACAGGAATTACCGTTGCTATTATTGCTTTTGGGATCATGGCGTTGATAGGTATTATTACTGCTATTGCCTCTATGAACCAAAGTCTTTCTGAAAACTTTGCGACTATGGGTGCTAATTCGTTCAGTATTGTTTATCGCGACAGGCAGATAAGGGTAGGAGGAGGTGGCGGCGGCAGCAGGGAAGTAAAGAAAACAAATAAGAATAATCTTAAACAAAAGAAATCAAACGAGAAAAAAATTATAACTTATCAGGAAGCTAAAGCTTTTAAAGAGAGGTACAATTTTCCTGCAAGGGTAAGTATATCCATAAGAGGCCCACAAAGTGTGATTGTAAGCAATGGAATAGTGAAAACGAATCCTAATATTGCCATGACTGGTAGCGATGAAAATTATCTTGCGCAGAGTGGGTACACCTTATATGTTGGAAGAAATTTTAATCAACTGGACGTACAGAGCGGCAGAAGTATTTGTATTGTAGGAAATAGTTTAGCTCAAAAATTATTTGGTAGCGATACCCGGAAAGCGTTAGACCAGGTGATCAAATCTGATGGCGTAAAGTACCGGGTGATCGGTGTTTTGAAAGATAAGGGTTCAAGTTCTTTTTTTAACGCTGATAATGTGGTAATTACCACCTACAATAATATTCGGCGCTTGTTTCCAACTGATGGCGTCTCCTATAATATAGGAATAATGGTAAATAATCTTACACAAATGGATGCTGCTATTTCTGAAGCAAAAGGCACATTCAGACCGATACGAAAAATCGGCATCGATGAATCCTCCAATTTCTATATTAATAAAAGTGATCAGATTGCTGAAGTATTTAAAACAGCTCTTGGCTCAATAGGGCTGGCGGCAGCGTTTATCGGTGGCATTACATTATTAGGCGCAGCTATCGGATTGATGAATATTATGTTGGTTGCTGTTAGCGAACGCACAAGAGAAATTGGGCTGGTAAAAGCAATTGGAGGTAGAAGTAGCAGTATAAGAGCCCAGTTTTTATTTGAATCTATTTTTATTAGTTTAATAGGGGCAGTGTTAGGAATTATTCTTGGTGTAGTTGTAGGAAATGTGGTAGGGTTATTTCTGAACACAGGATTTGTAATTCCCTGGCTTTGGATGTTTATTGGTGTCGTGGTGTGCTCGGCGGTAGGCCTCTTTGCCGGATTATACCCCGCGGTTAAAGCATCAAGGTTAGACCCCATTGTGGCCCTTCGTTACGAATAAGATAAAAGGTTGCTGATAGCGAATTGCTTTTAGCAATTCATACGGGAATTAGAAACAAAATATATGTAAAAAGGTTATTTTTCTGAATGATTCTTTTCGGTAGATCCATCAAATTTTATTGGATTCTCCCGAAGAAAGAATTATTGCTTTTTGCCTTGCGTGATTTTCTGCCAAGGCTCTGTAACCTTTGTTGTTATTATCTTTTAATAAAATATTTTAGAAATATTTTTAAATTATTTTTTTTAGGTTTTAATTAACCTTGAAATATTTTACTAACTTGTGCGTCACTTTAAAATATTTTTTCCAAAAACAAGAATTTTAATTTTTTTTTTCCTTACACTTGCATTATGAATTGCTTTTTATCAAAAATTATTTAAAACTTAAACACTTAAAACCAACAACATGGCAGATTTAAAAACTACTGCAAACGCGGCAGTAAGCGCAACTACTTCGGTTCAGGCTAAAAAGTCAAACAACATTATTTCTTTATTGGCTCCTATTATTTGTATTATTCTTGGCTATGTAATCTGGCGCTTTGTTATTGGTGCCGATAGCAATTTTACAACTCCTGATCCAAAAGGCGGGTTCTGGCCCAACCAGGTAGGCCCCAAAGGGGATCTTCCCAGAATGTATGAAGGTGGTATTATCGTACCCATTTTGATTGGATGTTTCCTCATTGTATTTACATTTGTTATTGAAAGATGGCTGACAGTTGCAAAAGCAGTTGGTAAATCTTCCAATGCGGAATTTATAAGGAAGGTTCAGTTTTTTCTTGCCGATAAAAAGATTGATTCAGCTATTGCGGAATGCGACAAACAAAAAGGTTCAGTAGGAAATGTAATGAAAGCAGGCTTGCGCAAATACAAGCAAATGATTACAGAAAGTGATTTGGATACAGATCAGAAAGTACTGGCTATTCAAAAAGAAATAGAGGAAGCAACTTCGCTCGAATTACCTATGCTTGAAAAAAATCTCGTATTTCTTTCTACGCTTGCATCCGTATCTACATTGATCGGTCTGTTGGGCACTGTGGTTGGTATGATCCGTGCATTCGGTGCATTGGGTGAATCTGGCGGAGGTGATGCTGCACGTACATTATCAATTGGTATCGCTGAGGCATTGTACAATACTGCGTTAGGTATCGGTACTTCAGCATTTGCGATTATCACCTATAATGTATTCACTACCAAAATTGACGCGATCACTTACGGTATTGATGAATCAGGCTTTACTTTGACACAAAGTTTTGCTTCCTTGTATAAATAGTTCAGGAGAAATTATGGAATTTGCAAAATTCTGAATCTAATAATTGTTATAAAATAATAAATAATGGCCAGAGCAAAAATAAAACGCGGCAGCACCAGTGTGGATATGACTCCAATGTGTGATGTTGCCTTTCTGTTGTTAACTTTTTTTATCCTTGCTGCGAAGTTTAAGCCTCCGGATTCTTTGAATGTTACACCTCCCACTTCTGTTTCAAATAAACTTGCACCGCAGAAAAATTTCTTAAACGTCATTATCGATAAGAATAATAAGGTGTATCTTGATATGGATTCCAAGCTCAAGCCAGATGTACTGGAAGAATTGGGAAAAGAGAAGAATATAACGTTCACTCCCCAGGATATCAAAAACTTTGAAAATGCATCTTACATAGGCGTTCCACTCAGCCAGCTTAAACAGTTTATTCAGCTTACTCCTGAACAAGTCAAAAAAACAGACGTTCCAGGCATACCGGTTGACAGTACGAACAACGAATTGGCAGCCTGGATTTCAGCCGCGAAATCTGTGAGTATGGGCGAAAAACTCAATTTTTTGATTAAAGGAGATGATGCTTCGAAATATTCTACGTTTAAAGCTGTGATAGATGCTTTTAAGCAGAACGATGAATTTAAATATAACTTGGTAACAAATGCCAAGCAGGTCCCGGAAGGAAGTGAACTCTATAAAAAGAATCTACAGGAGCAGTTGGAAGGCAAAACACCTGATGTTAAGTAAATTGATTTTAAACTAATTATTAATACGAAAAATTTATTACTATGGCAGAGATGGAAGTAAAGGAGAGTGGGAAAAAAGGGCCGGGTGTCAAGAAAAGTAAAAAGCACTCAACCCGTGTAGATCTTACTCCTATGGTTGATCTTGGATTCTTGCTGATCACTTTTTTTATCTTTACAACTACTGTACAGCAGGCTACCTCGATGAACCTTAATATGCCCAAGGATACAAAAGATCCCAACCTGGATATGAAGGTAAAAGAATCTGGATCGCTTACATTATTACTTGGCAAAGGCAATGTTGTTTATTATTATGAAGGAAATGATCCAGCAAAAATGCAAACAACTACCTATAAAAATGTAAGAAAGATCATACTGGATAAAAAAGCAAAGACACCTGCAGCGGATCTTTTCGTTATTATTAAACCGGACAAAGATGCTACTTACAAAAATGCGGTAGATATTTTGGACGAGATGGATATTAATGAAATTGGAAAATATGCGATGGTAGATCCAACGCCAGATGAGTACAGCAAGATACAACAGACGGAAGCTGCAGCAGGCATTAAATAATTGTCGTTGAGTTTTAAACTACGGAAATCTATTAAAAAAAATTAAATCATGGAAGCTAATCAAATATTAAAATCAGATATTCTTGACATCATTTTTGATGGCAAGAATAAAGAGTACGGCGCTTATGATTTGCGAAAAACTTACAATAAGAGAATTACCAAGGCATTGATAGGTACTCTATTATTGATTTTGTTAATACTTGTAGGTTCGGCAATATCGTCTAAATTGAATAAGGACGATGATGCCTTAAAAATGAAGACCTCGGAAGTTACGCTGCAACAGATAAAACCTGAGCCTCCTCCGCCTCCTCCGCCGCCACCTCCTAAATTACCGCCGCCGCCGCCGGTTGCGACTATTCAATTTACTCCACCTAAAGTGGTAAAAGATGAAGAGGTGATTAAACCGCCACCGGAAATAAAGCAAATCGAAGAAGCAAAAGTGGATGTAAAAACTGTAGAGGGTACCAAAGATCTTGGCATAGTAGCGCCTCCTTCTGAGGACAAAGGAACCAATATAGTAGCGCCACCAGCGGTAAAAGAGGATCCGGATAAGGTGTTTACTAAAGTGGAGATCGATGCTCAATTTCCAGGAGGACCTGCCGCATGGCAGAAATACGTTACGAGGGCTATTACTGCAGACCTTGATGAATTCTCAGATGGTGATTATGGAACGTGCGTGGTAAAGTTTATTGTGGATAAGACGGGTAAAGTAAGTCAGGTAGAGGCAACTACAATGAAGGGAACTAAACTCGCAGAAATTGCTGTGAATGCTATCAGAAAAGGACCAAACTGGACACCTGCCCAGCAAAATGGACGATTTGTAAATGCTTATCGTTTACAACCGGTAACCTTGACTAATCCTAACCAATAGCGATCGTTTTTTATAACCCTAAAGGAGATATGAAAATATCTCCTTTTTTATTTGATCCTATCGATGAAAAATGACTGATAATATGTTGAAAGTGGTACAGTAAAATAGCAAATAATGCAAAATCTGATTTACCCTTCTATTTTCTTTAAAGGAAAATAATAACTTTAAAGCAGCGGAAAGCCAACGTATCAGGCCTTGTGCGGGTTTAATAGTCATTGATTCCAAACTAGTTTTTAGATACCTCAAAAATAATCTTATGGAAATTTTGCTTTCATGAATCTTAGTCGAAAACACAATCATGGAAGCAAACCAAATTTTACAATCAGATATTCTTGATATCCTTTTTGAAGGCAAGAATAAAACTTACGGCGCTTATGATTTGCGGAAAACATACAATACGAGAATTACCAAGGCATTGATAGGTACTGTATTGCTAATTTTGTTAATACTTTTAGGCTCGGCAATAGCGAATAAATTAAATAAGGATGATGATGCCTTAAAAATGAAAACTTCGGAAGTGACGCTTCAACAGATAAAACCTGATGAACCGCCACCAGTGCCACCTCCTCCACTTAAATTGGTTCCACCGCCGCCTATTGCAACTATCCAGGTTACACCTCCTAAAGTGGTTAAAGACGAGGAAGTAATTAAGCCGCCACCAGACATCAAACAAATTGAAGAAGCAAAAATTGATGTGAAAACTGTAGAAGGTACCAAAGATCTTGGCATTGTAGCGCCTCCTTCTGAAGAAAAAGGAACCAATATAGTAGCGCCACCAGCTGTAAAAGAGGGCCGGGATAGTGTATTCACTAAAGTGGAGATCGATGCTCAATATCCAGGAGGACCTGCCGCATGGCAGAAATACGTTACGAGGGCTATTACTGCAGACCTTGATGAATTCTCAGATGGTG
>DATCFI010000012.1:0-5042 GCA_036509585.1 Hanamia sp.
ATAAATAACTTTTGTGTATGTAACATAATTCAATTTACCGGTTAAGGTGTTTTCTTTGTTAGTACTTTTCTGACAAAGGCCCCTGCCCATTATTTTTTTTGGCAAATATCCTGATTTTATTTCAGTGCTATTGATTAGGGCTCGATCATTTTCAAAGTTAGAAGCAGGGTTTAAATGAATGACCGGTTGCAATGAAAAAGGCTAATGAGAAAAATCAGGGTTTCAGTTAAGATAGCAAGGGAATAAATTCCCATGTTACAAAATCGGCCGTGCCGATGGCACTTGCATTGTAATGTCTCAACTACATCTAATGCATTCCAGCCAACTGGCTTTTGCCGCGCAAACAAGGAAAAACGCGCGGAGCGATCGGGTTTTTCTTGTCCTGACAACTTCGGGATTGTTTCCTTTACATCAAGGCAAAAGAAAAGGAAACAGTGAACAAACAATTTCACACGAATCTTATTTTGATAACTTTAATAGATCGCAAATGTGCTTACTAAAGATGTTCACAAAGATGGATTCCCTTGGAGAAAAACTCTTCGTGAATCTTCGTTCTCTTTGTGGCTTTGTGCATTAACTGTATTTTGCTTCCTAAAGATTCTTTTCACACGAAGCCTCAAAGGGCACAAAGGAGCACGAAGGAAAAACTTCGTTTTCTTAAAGAATCAACTAATTACTTTTACGCGCCTAACCAGCCAATCCCTATATTTTATTTCGGTAATCAAAAGGAAGCCACAAACAAAAAACAGAACCTTTGTCGCCGCTGCTTTCAACCCAAATTTTACCTCCATGTCTTTTAATAATTTCAGCGCAAATGTATAAGCCAATACCCATACCAGGGAATGTTGATTGCGCGTTTCCCGATACCCGGTAAAATTGTTCAAAAACCCTGAAATAGTCTTCCTTTAGGATACCGATGCCGAAATCCTGAAAACACAACTCAACACCTTCCTTTTGCAACGTTGATGTAATAACAATTTTTTCGGCACCCGGAGAATATTTTATTGCGTTGGAAATAAGATTGGCCACTACCTGGCTTAATTTTTCCTGGTCACCAAATACCTGGGCACCTGCACTTTGAATATAGGATATCTTGTGAGTAACACTTGTGTGGCGAATATCCTCAACGACACTTTTCATAAATTCATTGAAATCAAAAAAACTTTCATTGTACATCAACTTGCCTTGCTGAATCCTGGTAAAATCAAGTAAGTCCCCAATAAGCCTGGTTAGCTTATTTATCTGGCCCTCCATCCTGCTGACTATCGCAAGCGTTTCCGTGTCGCCCTTCTCCTGAAGCATCATTTCTGCAATCTGGCCATAAGCTTTAATGGTGGTTACCGGGGTTTTAAGTTCATGGCTTGCCATAGAAAGGAAATTGTCTTTTAGCCTTCCTTCATTTTTTATTTTTTGTATTTCACTGGTAACGCCTATCCACATTTTAATGTTTCCGTTTTCATCTTTAACAGGTGAAGCCCGGTTCAGGTGCCATATATATTCGCCTTCGGTATTCAAAAATCTCATTTCCATATCTAAATCACTTCCCGTTTGCGCCGCATTATTGAAGCGTTTTTGAAATTCTTCTACTTCATCAGGATGCATAATGCTGTTGTATCCAAAATTCCTGAAGTCTTCAAAACTCATTCCCGTAAAATCCTTCCAGTTTTTATTGTAATAAGTTACACTTCCATCTGCATTCGCATTGGTTATCTTAGCCGGCATTAAATCAGCCATTTGCCTGAAATGTAATTCACTCTCTTCTGCGTTTTTGCGCGCCACTACCTGTTCCGTAATGTCATGCGCAACAGCCATTATTCCCGATATAGTGCCATCTTCTTCACGCAATGGTTCATAAATAAATTTTACAAAAGCATTTTCCATACTTCCATGGCGCATTAGACTTATAGGATGCTCTTCTGCAACAAAACGTTCTCCTTTTTTATAAACAGTATCTAATAGTTCTTTAAACCCTTGTCCTTTCACCTCCGGCAGTGCCTCAAACACGGGCTTATTTAAAACTTCGTTTTGGGTTCTTCCCCAAAATTCAAGCATCAATTTATTAACTACTTCCACTATATAATTTTCTCCCCGAAATATGCAAATGGCTACAGGTGCCTGTATAAAAAGATTATTCAATAATGTGGAAAGTTTTCTTTCCGCAACTACTTTTTTGGTGGTTTCATTTACTGCGCAAAATATACCACCGACATTTCCCGTTTCATCACGGATAGCACTATACGAAAAAGTAAAATAGCAAACTTCAGGGCGGCCATTTCTTTCAATGACATGTAACTGGTCTTCCAAACATGTCGCTTCTCCATCTTTTAAAATGCATTTTAGCATGGGTAAAACATTGGGTAATATTTCCGGCCATACATCTGCCGCCTTAGCACCCATTGCTTTGGGATGCTTTGCTGCGATCAAATCACAATAGGCATCGTTATATATTTTTACGAGGTCTTTCCCCCACCAAATTAATAATGGGAAACGTGAGTTCAGGCAAATGCTTACTGAAGTGCAAAGACTTTGTGGCCATCCGCCAGGATTGCCAACCAAAGTTTGCGACCAATCCATTGAACGAATGAATTCGCCCATTTTGCCACCGCCAGATAAAAAGTTGAAAGAGGGGGTAATAGTTTTTTGTTGTAGCATAGCATAAGAAATTTAAAAGAAGTTCAGAGAATTCTTTTTCAAATACTGTGTACAATTCGGGGGTTACACTGGCGTACTTGTTTCAAACCTATGTAAGATAAGACTTTATTAAATGAAATAATATTAAAATATATTGAACGAGCCTGCAATTCGCAGTAAGGCTTTTTGCTTCCTAAATCTTTTTTCACACTAAGCCTCTAAGAACACAAAGGGGAAACTTCGTTTTCTTAAGCATAAGAATTCTCCGAAGTTGTTTGGATATTTTGATAATAAGAATTTGTAGCCGCAAGAGGAAAAAATTCTTCGGGCATCTTCGAGGGCTTCGTGACTTTGTGCGTTAACTGTTTTTTGCTTCCTAAAAATTTTTTTGCACACGAAGACTCAAAGGGCACAAAGGAACACAAAGGAAAAACTGCGTTTTTTGAAGCATAAGAGTTTCTATGAAGTTCTTCAAAATATTTTCGATTTGCAGATAACCCAAGATCTTTAAGAACTTCTAACTAACAGAAGGTGGGTAATAGTTGGATAACAGTTTAGTAGGTGAAAAATAATATACATTTTCGCTGAGTGCCGACACCAAAATGCACATACTCATATCTTCCTTCCGGCAGAGAATACCTGCTATTAAATGCCGTAATTTTTTTATTACAGGCCCTACCATTTCCTGCGGATATTTTAAGCCCAATTTCTTTTCTTCGATGTCGGCAGATAAGGTCAGCATTTTTGTGAGGGAAAGCTGCTTATGCATGTTGAGTTCAAAAGGAAAGACAAGCGAAACCAATGGAAGATTTTTTACCGCATTGGGCATTTTAATGTATTCTTTTATTGTTTTCATTTGAGAGGTTTTCGTTGGATTATGGAAATATTCCACAACCCGAAACGCCTGCATCATATCTTTAGGCGGTTAACAATTGATGCCCGGTGGGTGGCTTGATGCGGCGATTTCCATAAGGTACAACTTATTTTCCATGAAAGAGAATTAATACCCAACTATATTATTAATTAGGCTAAACGTTTTTGGTAAAATGACAGCGTTTCCGGGAAAATAGGGAGTGATAGGATGCAATAAATCGACAGAGATAGCAAGGGATTTCAAAATCGGCCGTGCCGAAATTACAAGCCTTCTTATTATGCCGTAGGCATGGCCGATTTTGTAACCCCGACTTCAGTCGGAGGCAAAACCTGGACGATGCTGTAACCCCGACTTTAGTCAGACTATCCAGGCATCAAAGCCTTCTGTGATGTAAGTAGCAAGGGAATAAATTCCCATGTTACAAAATCGACCGTGCCGATGGCACTTGCACTACACAGGTGCGCCTACTTCTAATACTATAGGCATGGCCGATTTTGTAAACCTGACTTTAGTCGGAGGCAACGCATGGACGACACTGTGTAACCCCGACTTTAGTCGGAGGTAACGCATGGACGAAACTGTAACCCCGACTTGAGTCGGAGGGATACAGGCATCGGAACTCTCTGTCATCAAATCAAATCTTCAAAAAGATACTTTTCGTCATACGGAACCGCAAAGGCTTTCAGCATCCTGATATACTCATCTCTGAAAGTCTCTATTTTGTGATGTGCTTCCTGATTTTGAATGTATTTGAATACCTTGTCAATATGAGAATGGCTGTAGGAAAAACATCCAAAACCCTTCTGCCACTCAAACCTGTGATTTAATAATTCACTTTCATTTATCCATTTGGAAGATTTAGCCTTGGCATTCTGCAATACATCCGAAACAGAAGTCTTCGGTAACAATCCAAAGAAACAATGCACATGATCCTCCACACCATTCACAAGTATGGTTTTACATTCTGTTTCGTTAATCAGATTTCCTACTACTTTAAATAATTCTTCCTTCCATTTTTTTTCAATTACAGCTTCGCGATATTTTACCGCAAATACTGCCTGAATGTACATTTGATGATAAGTATTAGCCATAATTTTTGATTTAATTTTTGACATTGTAATATAACTATTAGTCATTCAATTACACCACCATATTTATATAAATTTTGTTACCTGTCTTTCAACAAGGAACGAAAACCATAAAACAACAAATTTTCCGGAATTTTATTTTGATAATCTTACTGAATGATGAAAGAAAGTTGCAAGCAACCCTTCGCGATCAACTCGGTGATAGCAAGGGAATAAATTCCCATATTACAAAATCGGTCGTGCCGATGGCACTTGCACTTCATAAGTGTACGCCTACTTATAATGCCGTAGGCATGGCCGATTTTGTAACCCCGACTTTAGTCGGAGGTAATGCATGAACGACACCATAACCCCGACTTTAGTCGGTGGTATCCTAGCATCGGAGTCCTCTCTCAATTAGCAAGGGAATAAATTCCCATATTACAAAATCGGTCGTGCCGATGGCACTT
>DATCFI010000013.1:0-4899 GCA_036509585.1 Hanamia sp.
TCCGCCACAGCCACACCATCTATCAGCAAAGAATAATAATGAAATCCTTCGCTGATAGAATCCGTGGTGGTTTCCCATACACCTTGATTGTTTTTAACCAAGTCATATTTTTTTCCCAGGTCTATTTGCACTTTTTGCGCATCCGGGGCTTTGATTTTAAATATCACACGATGATCAGCCAATATTTGAGGGTAATCAGCACCGCGTACATTTGTTGAAGCCGGTTCACCCACAACCGGATACTTTGAAAAAGTAGAAGTATCTACCGGTTTAAATATTAATTGAGAAAACATGTACAAGCCGTTTTTCCAAACTTTGAATTCATGCACACCGGGCTCTATGTAATAAATATGTGGCACGTCATTTTTAACGAGATAATCGTGTGTTCTTTTACTATAAGTTATCAAACCATCGCTGGCACCACATGAAATCCACAACAACTTTAATTCTTTTCTTGCCTTGGCAGGATCAGGTACTAACTCTTCAGGAGTCTTGGTATTTGGCGCTGCAGAGAACGAACCAATCCAGGCAAATTTGTCAAGATTACCCAGACCGAAATCCAGTGATTGTCCGGCACCCATTGATAATCCGGCTATAGCACGATGGTCTCTATCCGTATAAACAGGATAATGTTTTTGCACATAAGGAATAAGGTCGTTTAATAAATCTTTTTCAAAAGTGGCAAAAGCTGCAACATTATCAGCACTATAAATATTTCCGATAGCGCGGTCATCTTTTTTGGCACGTCCGTTTGGCAATACTATAATCATCGGCTCCACTTTTCCTTCTGCATAAAGGTTATCTAAAATCACCTGAGGATGCCCACCATTGAGCCATTCCTTGTCATCGCCGCCAATACCATGAAGTAAATACAACACAGGATATTTTTTCTTTTTTGAATAACCGGGCGGGGTATAAATTAATGACTGTCTTGTCGTACCAACAGTGGTAGACTTGTAATTAAAGGAATCAATTTTACCATGCGGAATATTTTTTTGAACTGTGTCAAATCCCGGAGGCATTTGCGTTACTATTCCCTGTGCCCTGGAATTAGTTGTCAATACAATGGCAAATGCCAGAAAAAGAAAAGCGTATTTCATTTGTTTATTTTATTATAATTAGAAATTCAAAAAAGGGTTTATTTATTTGTTTACTGCTTCGCAGTTTATAATTCGGTTTCTATAATCACGTATTCTTCCATGGTTTATTTATTCATCTTATAGCCTAACAGCGGCAACATTGTCGCAGCATATCTTTCTCCAAATTCCCTATAACCAGCAGCGTCAAAATGCAGATGATCTCTCCAAACAGAGCATCCTTTCGATGAAACAATATGTGCGGTAGGAATAGTTTGCGGCAGGTCATCAATAATTGTATTCATACTGGCACAAACACCACCTTGCGCAGCGTTGACCACTTCTCCTGCAATTAAAGGAACTGATGCAGCATTAAGATTCAAATCTTTCAAAAGATTATTATATACGTCATTCACTTTTCCAGGCCATGTAGTATCTCCGGTATTTGATTCACCCTGGTGTAAAAGAATTCCTTTTATTACACCGGATTTCTGCGCGAGCTTTGCCATTTCCACCAAACGGGCATAAGGGTCGCCGTCATATTCTTTAATCATACCTTTCATCCAAACCGGCGCTGTATCTGCGTAAGCCTTATAATTATTTTTGTCAAAAAGTTCTATTTTACAACCGCCAACAGCCACATTAATCACTCCCACTTTTACATCTTTTGGAAGATTTTCAATAAGTGTTCTACCAAAATAGTCAACAGGTGTTAAACCAGTAGTGCAACGGCACAAAGGAGGAACAGCTGTATACCATTTCCCTTTCTCCCTATGTAGATTGGGACAATCAACCGCTTCCATTACTTGAAAACGACTATCAACAGCGGTGGTATCCTGAGGCTCGATCCTCGCATGACCTTCCATGTTCGACTGGCCGAAACAAAGGAAGATGTAAAACTTCTGATCTTGTGCAAAAGAATGCACAGCAGTAAAGCATATTATCACCAACAGAAGTAAGCCACGTCTTTCCAGCTTTTTAAAATTGCTAAAGTACTTTTTCATTTAACAGTATTTTGAGTTGAATTAATTTTTTGACGGTTTGATAAGCTGGTATTTTCCGCTTAAATGCATCAGGCTGAACATATACAGCAAGCCATCATAATAAGGGTCGAAATAGCCATCCACATAAGGCTGTAGTTTTTCATTCCATAAGGCATGCACAAAATCATAATCATCTTTACGAATCATTTCTGTTGTAGCAACTGTCGCCACCAAACCCAGCGAATGCCTGAGTTTTTTGTACCCCCCCGCAGACATAATAAATTCTGGTGGCGTACCATCTAAATTAAACTGGTCGTCAAATGTATTGATACCTTTTGATTTGAAAAAAGTTTGAATTCGCTTTGCGTAATCTTGTTGCCAGGTTTTATCTTTCCCAAACCAAACGTAATCCATAGAAATATTCATTGGCACGCGCCATGAATCGTAACGGAAGGCAGGTTTCGTCCAGTGGCCAAATGGGTTGCCATCAAAACCTGTATTGTCAGCATTCAGGCCAGTTGGAGAAGAACAGGCTCTGTGCAAAAATGCACGGGCAGTATCAGCGCAATCTTTATAAAATTGTTCATGGCCATCTTTTGCATACAAAGCCCACACTTCAAAGAACGCAGGTAATTGATAAGAAGGGTCAGTGAAACGATAGCTCCTTGCTTCCGGTGTAAAGCTTATTTGTTTGTGTTCCGTGTTGATGATGTTGAAAATGCTGTCCTGTGTTCCATCCTTCTTCCACATGTTATCTAAAATATACCGGGCTTCTTTGTAATAATCAATGCCGGTTTTATTTCCCCAACGATTAGACGCAAATAACAAATCTGTTACAAAATATAACTCGCCATCGGAAGCAGATCCAGGAGAATTTTGCTTCATGGTTTTGGGATTAATACTCCATGCAAAATATCCTTCGCGTGGGCCAGACTGATGTTGTAAATACTTTTTAGTCCACCGCCAAATTCTGTCATAAACCTCTTTCTTATTTAACTGAACAGCTATCATCATTCCGTATGATAGTCCTTCGGTGCGGGCATCATGATTTTTTAAATCGGTTACATAAGCCATTGAATCGCCTACTTCAAAATAGACTTTATTGGGGCTTTCGAATAAGTCGTAGTACGCTTTATCTACCTTGGCATTGATGTCTGCTTCACTATAACCTGCCAGTTTAAAAGTATTCGGATATTTATTCGTATAAAAAGCACCTTTTGATTTTTGAGCATTAACGATATTAAGGCCAAATGAAAGCATGCAAATTATTATTAGCACTTTTTTGCTGTGCCAGAATATTGTATTTATTTCTTTAAATAAAATCATGATTTTTTTATTATTTATCATTCATTTTTTATTATTTCAAAAGCAGCGTATAGGTCTTTCCTTTTTCAGTTGGTACATCGTAAACAAAAGTTTCTTTCAAATCCGGTAGTGTTATTGTTGCTTTGTCTGAAATGATGGGCGTAGCTATCTTTTCCGTTTTATAAAATGGATTGATGTTATCTCCCACAGCTTTCTTCAAGCTGATGCCATTGCTCAATTTCATTTCATTCGGAAGCCTTAAGCGAAGATTACCGCCCAGCGTGGATTTGATAATTGCCTTTACAATTTGTCCATCTTTCCAGACGACACTAACCACATCAAAGCCGCCTCTTGCACGCAAACCGCTAATGCTTCCTTTTGATTTCCAAACATCAGGCAAAGCGGGTAACAAATTCAAATCGCCATCTTCGCTTTGCATCAGCATTTCTGTTACGCCGGAGGTGCAGCCAAAGTTGCCATCAATCTGGAATGGAGCATGTGCATCAAAAAGATTGTTGTAGGACCCCCCGCCTCCTCTGTTGGTGCCAACAGGTGTGAGCTGGTCTTTAATGAGTTTATAAGCATGATTCCCATCAAGCATTTTTGCCCACCAGTTTATCTTCCATGCCATACTCCATCCTGTGGAAACATCCCCACGTTGTATCAGTGTGTTTTTTGCTGCGCTGTATAATTTCGGTGTACGATAAGGCGAGATCTGATTGGAAGGAAACAGTCCATATAAATGAGAAATATGACGGTGATGATCAGTCGGATTATCTACATCATCCAGCCACTCCTGCAACTGTCCATATTGCCCGATATGCATTGGTGCAAGACGGTTGCGTTTTTCTTTCAGCGTATCTGCAAAAGCTTTGTCTTTATTTAAAATAGCTGCTGCATCTATAGCAGTAGAAAAAACATCAAAAATAATTTGATTGCTCATGGTAACACCGGCATCAAGTGATGAATTATCATGCGCGGCTGGTGCATTTTCAGGTGATTCATCGGGGCACATTACAAGCCAGTGATATTTAGGATGTTCGATAAGATAGTCATCATAAAACTTAGCAGCACCTTTCAATACAGGATAAATAGACGCGAGAAACTTTTTATCGCCATTATATAAATAGTGTTCCCAAAGATGCTGGCTCATCCAACCGCCGCCATTTGGCCATAACCCCCAGAAAGCACCGTCAACACCGCCAGTAATTCTCCATATATCCGTGTTATGATGTGCCATCCAGCCGCCGGCCCCGTACATATCTTTCGCCGTTTTTACACCTGCGACTGAAAGTTCCTTTACCATCTTTATCAATGGCTCAGTCATTTCAGAAAGATTGGTTTTTTCAGCCGGCCAATAATTCATTTCTGTATTAATATTGATGGTGTATTTGCTATCCCATGGCGGATACATTTTGTTATTCCAGATGCCCTGAAGTGTAGCTGGCTGGCCGCCGGGCTGCGAACATGAAATCAATAAATAGCGACCAAACTGGTAATAAAGCGTCACAAACTCCGGGTCGCTAGTTCCATCA
>DATCFI010000014.1:0-11249 GCA_036509585.1 Hanamia sp.
ATTTTTTGTTTCTTTTTTGTTCAAGCAAAAAAGAAAAGAATCAGAACTGTGATTGAATTGTATTTAAGGGATTATAAGCACTCACGATTTAAACGCTTTATTCTATAAGTTAATTTACTATTGCATATAATTTATTGCTAAATGGAATAAAATCTTTCGTAAATCCGGTATGAAATAGAACACTGCATTTCCTCTTATTCAGCATTGCCAATTGACAATTCACGATTGACTAATTTTATTTTTTCTGTAATTATTTCTTCATTACCTTTGCCGTCCGAAAAAAAAGAACATTATGGCTAGAGTATGTCAGGTAACGGGAAAGAGGCCTATCACAGGCAATACCGTTTCGCATTCAAACATTAAAACCCGTAGAAGGTTTTTGCCCAATCTTCAGAAAAAAAGATACTTTCTTGCTGAAGAGGACAAATGGATTACTTTGAAGTTATCTTCTGAGGCTATCCGAACTATTAATAAGAATGGTCTGTATACGGTAGTAAAAGAGTTGAGAGCCCAGGGCGTCAAGATCTGATTAGCTAATTGGCATATTATCACATTATCAAATTAATAAAATGGCAAAGAATAGAAACAGGGTACAGGTAATTTTGGAGTGCACAGAGCATAAGGCATCGGGCCAACCGGGCACCAGCCGCTACATTACCAAAAAAAATAAAAAAAATACCCCTGAACGTTTGGAATTAAAAAAATTTAATTCCATTCTGAAAAAAGTAACTGTTCATAAAGAAATTAAATAATCAGCTAATTCGACAATTAGCAATTAGAACATTATTAAATTATAAAAAATGGCAAAAGCAGCAAAGACCGCGATAAAAACTAAAGACCAGAAAGCAGCATCAGACGCGAAGAACTGGACTAAAGTAGTTCGTACAGTTCGCAGTCCAAAATCCGGATCTTATACTTTTAAAGAATCTATTGTTCATAAAGACAAGATCAAGGAATTCTTAGGAAGCTAATTCTGATCTGTAAATTATTCTGATAAAGCTATCCGGCATCATTGCGGATAGCTTTATTTATTTTTATCCTTAAATACTTTTACTATGGGTTTTTTTGATAAAATTTTTGGAAAAAAGGAACAGAAAGAAAGCCTCGACCAGGGCCTTCAAAAAACCAAAGAAGGTTTTTTTGAAAAGGTAACTAAGGCGATCGCCGGAAAAAGCTCCGTAGATGAAGAAGTATTAGACGACCTGGAAAACGCTTTGGTAAGCGCCGATGTAGGTGTGGATACTACAGTTAAAATTATTGATGGAATAGAAAAGAGGGTAGCGAAGGATAAATACATTAATACATCAGAGCTTAATCGTATTTTAAAAGAAGAAATTCAATCTATACTGGTAGATGCACCGCAGGATACTTCTTATATTAATTATGAACTTCCATCTACACACAAACCTCACGTAATTTTGGTAGTTGGAGTAAATGGGGTAGGTAAGACCACTACTATTGGCAAACTCGCACACAATTTTTCGATGGCAGGCAAATCTGTTTTGCTCGGCGCGGCAGATACTTTCCGCGCGGCAGCCGTTGATCAGTTGAGTATCTGGAGCGAACGAACTCATGTTCCTATCGTAAAACACGCTATGGGATCAGATCCCAGCGCTGTAGCTTTTGATGCGGTACAAAGTGGTGTGGCAAAAAATGTGGATGTGGTAATAATTGATACGGCAGGAAGGTTGCACAATAAAATTCATTTAATGGATGAATTAAATAAAATAAAAAGATCCATTAATAAGGTATTGCCTAATGCACCTCACGAAGTAATGTTGGTATTGGATGGAAGTACAGGACAAAATGCATTGGAGCAGGCGCGGCATTTCACAGCAACAACAGCCGTAACAGCCCTTACCATCACCAAACTTGATGGTACGGCAAAAGGCGGTGTTGTCCTTGCAATTGCGGATCAGTTTAAAATTCCTGTTAAGTTTATTGGCGTGGGTGAAAAAGCAACAGATCTTTTGGTGTTCGATAAAAAGGAATTTGTGGAAAGTTTGTTTGGCGGGGTGAAATAGTGTGATTAGTTAATTAGTTTGGTTTATATACCTTACCTGGAGGTATCTGTCCGATGAATTGGGCAAATGAAAATCACAAATATTTGTGTTGCTTTACTGGTTGTTCGAATAGAAATTCCTGGAAAAGCAATCGCGTGTGAAGGAGTAATTTTAGTAGAAGTTGCAAAAAAATGAAAACAAAAAATAAAAAAGACAAAGTAAATATCATCACACTCGGCTGTAGCAAAAATATGGTTGACAGTGAAGTATTGAGTGGGCAATTGGCCGCGGCTGATATCAATGTAATGCATGAAAGCAAAAAATTGGATCATAACATCGTGGTGGTAAATACCTGCGGATTTATCGATCTTGCCAAAGAGGAAAGTATCAACACTATCCTGGAGCAGGTAGAATTAAAAAAGCGCGGAAAGCTTGATAAAGTCTATGTTACCGGGTGCCTGAGTGAGCGCTATAAACAGAACCTCGAAGAAGAAATTCCTGAGGTGGATGCTTTTTTCGGAACCATGGAATTGCCGTTTTTATTGAGGAAATTTGATGTTGATTATAAAGCCGAATTACTAGGCGAAAGATTATTAAGCACGCCTAACCATTATGCTTACCTGAAAATAAGTGAAGGGTGCAACCGTACCTGCGCGTTTTGTGCGATTCCTTTAATGCGCGGAAAACATATTAGCCGCACGATAGAGTCGTTGGTGGCTGAAGCTGAAAAGTTGGTTTCGCGAGGTGTAAAAGAAATAATGTTAATCGCGCAGGAACTTACTTATTATGGTCTTGACATTTATAAAAAACGGGAATTACCAAAATTACTTCATTCACTGGCAGATATTCCGGGACTAGAATGGATCAGGCTGCATTATGCGTATCCTTCCAAATTTCCGATGGATATAATTGACGCGATGAAAGAGCGGGATAATATCTGCAACTATCTCGATATGCCTTTGCAGCACGCCAGCAACAGAATGTTGAAAGCGATGAAAAGGCAAATTACGAGGGAACAGATGGAGGATATTATTGGCGAAATAAAATATAACATCCCTGATATTTGTTTGAGAACTACGCTCATAGCTGGTTTCCCGGGAGAGACGCTTGATGATGTGGAAGAATTAAAAACATTCCTGAAGAAAATGGAATTTGACCGCGTGGGAATATTTACTTATTCTCATGAAGAAAATACTTCAGCGCATGATCTTGTCGATGATGTTCCGGCCGAAGAAAAGGAAAGAAGAGCGCAGGAAATAATGGCGGTTCAGCAGGAAATTTCTTATCAAAAAAATGAAGAAAAAGTCGGCAAGGTTTTCAAAGTAATCGTTGATAAAAAAGAAGCGGGAAAATATTTGGGGCGTACCGAATTTGATAGCGTAGAAGTGGATAATGAAGTGATCATTAATTCGGAGACAAAATTAAATCCCGGAGATTTCATAGATGTAAAAATTACCAAAGCATTTGATTTTGATTTAGAGGGAGTGTTGGTCTAAAGCTATTTTAGGATTTCAATATGTTTTTTAGGAATGAGTATACATAGAGGTAATCTTTAACATACCTTTCTTTTCTTCTCATTTACATTTGTTCATTATCAACTAAATTCCCTGATATGAAATTTGTAAAACTACTTTCCTTTCTTATTTTATTTATTTCTCCTTCACTTTTTGCGCAGCAAAACCTGAACGATACTTTACCAAAAGATCTTCATGTGATCATCGGTAAACTGGCTAACGGCCTTACTTATTATATCAGGCAAAATAAAAAACCGGAACAAAAGGTTGAATTGCGTTTGGTAGTGAATGCCGGTTCTATTCTTGAAGATGACGACCAGCAAGGGCTGGCTCACCTGAGTGAACACATGGCTTTTAATGGCACCAAACATTTTAAAAAGAACGATATCATTTCTTTCCTTCAGTCTATAGGTGTAGGTTTTGGTAGTGACCTGAATGCTTACACGGGTTTTGATGAAACGGTTTATATCCTTCCCATTCCGACAGACAAACCTTCCAACATAGATAAAGGGTTTCAGATTTTAGACGATTGGGCACATAATGTGACTGACAGCGCAGATGATATTGATGGTGAGCGGCCTATTGTGTTAGAAGAAAGCCGACTCGGAAAAGGTGCGGAGGATCGTATCAACAAGAAAGTGTATCCTTTATTATTTGCCGGTTCCAAATATGCCGACCGCCTTCCGATTGGTATTGACAGCATTGTAAAAAACGCACCTTATTCAGCCCTCAGAAGATTTTATCATGATTGGTATCGGCCGAATTTGATGGCTGTAATTGTAGTCGGGGATATCGATCCGGCAAAGGCGGAAAATCTAATAAAAAAATATTTTAGCGATAATAAAAATCCGGCAAACGAAAGGCCGCGGGTAAATGCGCCTTTGCCGCCGTATCAAAAAAATGTAGCCGAAGTGGTTACTGATAAGGAAGCCACCGGCTATGCTTTCCAGGTTCATTATTCTCCGGAAAAAGTGAAACCCGAAGTTACACTTGGCGATTATAAAGATGATTTAGTAAAGAGTATTTTTTCGGACCTTTTAAATCAAAGACTGCACGAACTGACTCAAAAAGAAAATCCTCCTTTTGTATATGCAGGTGCCGGCTTTGGATCAGATGCCCGCGGATACGAAGCATTCCAGGCTTATATCGGAACTGGCAACAATGACAGCCTTACAGGCCTCGAAGCTTTCGAGCAAGAAATGGAGCGCGTAATAAAATATGGATTTACCAAACCAGAATTAGATCGCTCCAAAGCGGATATGCTCAACGATATTGAACAGGCATATAAAGAAAAGGATAAGACACAATCAGCAAATTATGCAGACGAATATATCCGGAATTTTTTGACAAAAGAACCTATTCCTGGGATTGCTAACGAAGCAAAGTATTACAAAGAATTATTGCCACAAATAACGCTTGACGATGTAAACGCGATCGCAAAAAGACTAAGCCAAAATACTAATGAGTTTATCGCGCTAACAGGGCCACAATCCGCTGCAGGAAAAGCTTCGCCAACGGATGCGCAGATTCTTGCCGTAAAAAGTGAAGTGAGCAAAATGGATATAAAGCCTTATGAAGAAAAAGCAGTAGCGACTAATTTATTGACCAAAATGCCCGTCCCAGGAAAAATTGTTTCCACCAATAGTAATTCGGTTTTGGGTACTACCGATTTTACGTTAAGCAATGGTGTTACAGTTACGCTAAAACCTACTGAATTTAAAAACGATCAGGTTTTGATGAGCGCCGTGAGACCCGGCGGAAAAAATACTTACGGTATTGCCGATAAGTACAACGCCGAATATATGATTCCAGTTATCAGCAGCATGGGCATTGGAGAGTTTTCTCCGGTTGATTTGCAAAAAGCGCTTAGCGGAAAAACAGTGAGCGTAAGTCCATCTTTTGGTGCCAACTCTGATGGATTTAGTGGTAGTAGTTCTTTGAAAGATGTGGAATCAATGATGCAACTGATTTATTTATATGGCACATCACCGCGAATGGATACTACTTTGTTCAGATCATTTATTCAAAAATATAAAGCGCAACTTGCATTCCTAAGCGCTAATCCACAGACGGTTCTCATAGATAGTCTTACGAAAGTATTGTATCATCACAGCCCATTAGCGCCGATTTCGGTGCCTAAGCCGGAATATCTTGATGATCTGAATCTGGCCAGGATTATGCAGATGTACAAAGAAAATTTTGAAGATGCCAATGAAATGCATTTCACTTTTGTGGGCAATATCACAGAAAGTGAATTGAAACCTCTTTTGGAAAAATACATCGCAAGCCTTCCGTCCACTTCAAGAAAATTTAATTATGTTGATAATAAACTCCGTCCGGTAAAGGGCAACGTAGACGTAAATGTTTATAGAGGAAAAGAGCCGAAAGCGTTAATATTAGGAATTTACAGCGGTGAAGTGCCGTACAGCGATGAGATGGCTTTAAAAGCGCAGGCCGTCAGTGAAATTTTAAACATCAGGATCAACGAAAATTTGAGAGAAAAAATTCAGGGAATATATAGCGGCGGGACAGATGTTCAAATTGAAAAAATTCCGTATGCCCATTATTCTTTCATTCTGCAATTGCCCTGTGGCCCCGAAAAAGTAGATACGCTTTTGATCGCTGCCAATGCTGAAATTCAGAACTTGATTAAAAATGGCCCTACAAAAGACGATCTTGAAAAAGTGAAAAAAACTTGGTTAGAACAACATAAAGTACACATCAAAGAAAATAATGCATGGCTCAGCCAGTTGCAGAGTTTTTATTTCCCGGACGTTAATCCTGATTACTTTCTGCATTACGAAAAATACGTGAACGCACTAACGCAAAAAGACATCCAGGATGCCGCTAAAGTATTGCTGTCAACAAAAAATGTTTTGATGGGAATTCTTAGGCCGGAAAAGTCCGAATAGAATATTTTTAAAATTAAGAAGCCATTGTAATGATGGCTTTCTTATTTTCTTTCAACAGTAAATGGATATTTATTAATGTTTTCTATTTTTGTTATGAGAAATTAACGCTCAATATTCAACATTCAATTCTCAACAGAAACATGAACATCGAAGAATTACGGGACTATTGTTTGTCGTTAAATGGGGCTACCGAAAGCTTTCCTTTTGGCGAAGAGACGCTTGTTTTTAAAATCAGTGATAAAATATTTTTGCTGGTTTCGTTATCTTCAGTCCCTTTACAATTCAATGTAAAATGTGATCCGGAATACGCGATAGAATTGCGGGAGCAATATCCGTTGAGTATTTTGCCCGGCTATCACATGAATAAGAAACATTGGAACACGATTATGATAGATGGGACGTTAAATAAGTCAGCTTTGAAGCGGTTCATAAAAGATTCTTATGAACTTGTAAAAGGTAAGAGTAAAAAAAAGTAGCAATTTTTACTAAAGAATTGAATTTCTACTTTAGAAGTTTATTTACTGTTTCCTTTCCAAAATGACGGACTCGATTACGAAATGAATAAAGATTTCGGTTGAATGTTTATTTACTGTTCTAAAAATCTTCATAAATCAAACTTAGATACTCATCTTAATAAATAATCTGTTGTATTTTAATTTACTTTTGGCAACAACATAAATATTTTTTGAGGCTGTATGAAAATTATTGACTGGTATATTGTAAAAAAATTCTTCTCGACCTTTTTCTTTTGCCTTCTTGCGCTTACTGTAATAGTTGTAGTGGTGGACCTGAGCGAAAAGACAGATGATTTTTCCAAAACGGGGTTGTCTGCCAAACAGATTATTACTCAATATTATTTTGGTTTTCTTCCCCGGATAGATGCGATGCTTTTCCCGCTTTTTATTTTTATAGCGGTGATATTCTTTACATCTAAAATGGCGAACCGGTCAGAAATTATCGCTATCCTGAGCACGGGGATTAGTTTTGGAAGATATCTTCGCCCTTATGTAGTGGGCGGCCTTTTATTTACTGGTTTCCTGTGGTGGTGCAATCAGTATGTACTGCCTCCGGCGAACGAGAAATGGGCCAATTTCAATTCCAAATACATTGATTTCAATTATGGTGGATATGTAAATACGTCTACGATCAGTAATAAATATTTTAAGCTTGATTCATTTTCGTATGCAGGTATACGTTACTACGATACCACTAACAAATCGGGAAGTAACTTTTTTATACAGCGATTTGATAAAAATAAGCTTGTATATAATTTAAGAGCAATGAATATTTCGTGGGATACTGCTACAAAAGGTTGGCGGCTCAATACTGTGACGGTGCGCACCATAAACGGGCTTCACGAGACGGTGAAAGATACCTCTGTTATGCACATGAAATTTAATTTCAAACCACGCGATCTGAAAATAGATGAGTATATGAAGGATAAATTGACAACACCTGAATTGAATGAATTTATTGCACTAGAAAAAATACGAGGCTCGGGAAATGTAAAAGCTTTGATCCTGGAAAAGCAAGAGAGAACCGCGAATCCTGTGTCGGTTTTCGTTTTGACAATTATAGGGGCCTGTATTGCATCAAGGAAGATACGTGGCGGAAGTGGGTTTCACCTTGCTGTCGGAGTGTTAATTTGTGTGCTCTATATTTTAGTCGGCAGGTTTGCTTCCGTGTTCGCATTGAAAGGGAATTTTAATCCTATACTGGCGGCTTGGCTGCCCAATTTAATTTTTGGAGCACTAGCCTGGCATTTATACAGGCAATCCTCAAAATAAAATCGCATATTTCTTTTGATAAAAGCCACGCTATGATTAACTTTAGCGCAATTACATTTTTATTTAGATCAATCAAAATCATAAATTATTTTTATTATGGGAGCAGTTAAAGACAAGTTTAGAGCCAAAGCAGATATTGTATCGGATGAGGTAAAAGATATTCTGAAAAATCACGGAGATAAGGTTATTGGTGAAGTAAAACTATCACAAATTTATATGGGAATGCGTGGAATAACTGGTCTTGTCACAGAAACTTCACTTCTTGATTCGCAGGATGGAATCCGTTTTCGCGGATATTCAATTCCTGAACTTCAAAAAAAACTTCCCAAAGCTGAAGGCGGTAATGAGCCTTTACCGGAGGGGTTGTTCTACCTGATGTTGGTGGGTGATTTGCCTACTGATGCTGACGCGCAATTAATGAGCAGCAACTGGCAACGCAGAAGTCATGTGCCTAATTTTGTATTTGATACCATTGAATCTTTGCCTGAAACGGCACATCCGATGACGCAGTTTGTGGTAGGTATTATGGCACTTCAGACGGAAAGCCAGTTTGCCAAAAAATATTCAGAAGGAATGAGTAAGAAGGATTATTGGGCGGTAACGTTTGATGATACGATGGATCTTATTGCCCGTCTTCCGCGTGTCGCCGCCTACATTTATCGCCGCAAATATAAAGATGGAAAACATATTCAGCCTAACGGCCTTTTAGATTGGGCAGGAAATTTTGCTCACATGATGGGATATGAAGACGAAAGTTTTAAAGAATTAATGAGGTTGTATATGACTATTCATTCCGATCATGAAGGTGGAAACGTATCCGCGCATGCTACTCACCTGGTGGGTTCCGCATTAAGCGATCCTTATCTTGCTTTTGCGGCAGGAATGAATGGATTGGCCGGGCCATTACATGGTCTTGCCAACCAAGAGGTAATAAAATGGATCTATGAAATGCAAAATGAAATAGGGAGCGATCTTCCATCAAAAGAACAAATAGAAACTTATGTAAAAAAGACGCTTTCTGAAGGGAAAGTGGTGCCAGGATATGGGCACGCCGTTTTAAGAAAAACAGATCCTCGTTTTGAAGCCCAGATGGAATTTGGCAAGAAACACATGCCTGATGATAAACTGGTGCAAACCGTTTGGAATATTTACGAGGCAGTGCCGCCGATTTTGCAATCTATAGCGAAAATTAAAAATCCGTGGCCGAATGTAGATGCCCATAGCGGTGCTTTATTGGTGCATTACGGGATGGTGGAATATGAATTTTACACAGTGTTGTTTGGCGTATCACGCTCATTAGGTGTGTTAGCAAGTCTTTGCTGGGACAGGGCTTTGGGCTATCCGCTAGAGCGGCCGAAATCGGTTTCCAATCGTTTAGTTAAACTGTGGCTGGAAGGCAAAGAGGAAATATGGGGGGATTAAAATTTGTTTTTTTATTCTGAAAATTTCAGCTTTATATTTGCGGGCTGAAAAAGGGGGATTAGCTCATCTGGTAGAGCGCAAGCATGGCATGTTTGAGGTGATCGGTTCGAGTCCGATATCCTCCACAAAAAGCCGGTCTTTGACCGGCTTTTTTAATTGATGCCTAAAGTTCTTTTTTACTTCCTTGGTTCTTCAATAAATTTGCCGTTCGAAATTTTAGCATGAACAACCCGACGACAATTGAAAGCAGCCTTCAAAAAACGATATACCCCATTTTATTTGCTATCAGTTTTTCTCATTTATTAAACGATACGATACAATCTTTAATTCCTTCAATTTACCCAATTTTAAAAAGAGAATATCATTTATCATTCGCACAGGTTGGATTGATTACGTTTACTTTTCAAATGGCTGCGTCCCTCTTGCAGCCCTTTGTGGGACTATATACTGATAAAAAACCTCAGCCTTATTCGCTTGCTACTGGAATGGGGTTTACACTAATTGGTTTGGTGATTTTATCCATGTCTAATCATTTTTACGTAGTCCTCATTTCAGTCGCAATGATCGGTATTGGTTCGTCCATTTTTCATCCTGAATCATCAAGAATGGCGCACGCGGCTGCGGGTGATCAACCGGGCCTCGCCCAATCGATTTTCCAGTTGGGCGGAAATCTTGGAAGTTCTATCGGTCCACTGCTTGCTGCATGGATCATTGTACCGCATGGACAAATAAGCATCGCATGGTTTTCTTTGATGGCTTTACTGGCGATATTCATATTGACCAAAGTGGGTAATTGGTATAAAAATTATGTGCTGCTCAACCTCTCAAAGAAAAAGAATAAAACACCCGTTTGGCATCCTTCATTTTCAAAAAGGAAAGTTACTTTTTCGGTGGCCATCTTATTAGCGCTGATTTTTTCAAAATATTTTTATCTCGCCAGCCTTACCAGCTATTTTACTTTTTATCTTATTAATAAATTTCACGTTGGCATCCAAACTTCTCAAATTTATTTATTTGTATTTCTTTTTTCTGTTGCCTGTGGCACTATGATTGGTGGCCCTTTGGGCGACCGGTTTGGCCGAAAATATGTTATCTGGTTTTCCATACTGGGTACAGCGCCGTTTTCGATCTTATTGCCTTATGCCAATTTATTTTGGACAGGCATTTTGATCGTTCCGATAGGCCTGATATTATCATCCGCGTTCTCGGCGATATTGGTTTATGCCCAGGAATTAATTCCTGGTAAAATAGGTTTAGTATCCGGATTATTTTTTGGCTTTGCCTTTGGAATGGGCGGAATAGGTTCCGCCCTACTCGGCAATCTCGCTGATAAAACCAGCATCATTTATGTGTTTCATGTCTGCTCTTTCCTTCCGTTGATAGGTATTATTACAGGGCTACTTCCTAATATTGAAAGCACCAGGCAGAGGATGAAAAGTAGTGGCCTGATAAGAACTAATAGTTGATTATTAAATATTGTTGTCCGAGATAAATTTTTTAAAGTAAGGGGTGGATTTTCCACCCCTTTATATTAATCTTGTTGTACCAGCAATTCGATTAATATGAATAAAATTACAAATTATCCCGGACAGCCGATCTTCACTCAGATAC
>DATCFI010000015.1:0-34721 GCA_036509585.1 Hanamia sp.
GCGTTCCCTTTTTAGATTTTAAATACGAAATAACTAAAAGCCGTTTCGTCTCCTGACTATCTTTTGAACCTCTCTTTTTTTGCATACACAAATATACAAAATAAAATCTTAGCATATCACTAAATTATGCTCCTATTAATAAATCAAATGTATTTTATTCTGTTAAAATATATCTTTAATCTTTACTTTTGGAAATACTCGAAAAAAAATTCCATGTTCCATTTAAAAAGATTATTTCCAGTCTGCTTCTTATTTCTCGTTCATGCTGCATTTGCACAAACAGATATTGCAAATATTAGCATTGATACAAAAAATGTGATAGGTCCTTATAATCCTATCTGGTCTTACTTTGGATACGATGAAGCCAACTTCACTACCATGAAAGATGGCGAAAAATTATTGACTGAATTAACGCAATTAGGCAAAGCGCCTGTATATGTGAGGACGCATAATTTATTGACAAGTGGCGATGGTAAAGCCGCGTTGAAATGGAGTTCTACTAATGTTTATACGGAAGATAAAAATGGTAATCCTGTGTATTACTGGAAGATTGTGGATTCTATTTTTGATGCATTCGTAAACCGTGGCATCCGTCCTATTGCAGAAATAGGTTTTATGCCCGAAGCGTTATCAACTAATCCACATCCTTACCGCCATCACTGGAAACCGGGTGTGCCTTCTGATTCCATCTTTACAGGCTGGGCATACCCACCGAAGGATTATAAAAAATGGGCTGAATTAATTTATCAATGGGTAATACATTGCGTAAAAAGATACGGAGAACCAGAAGTTAAAAAATGGTATTGGGAAGTGTGGAATGAACCGAACATTGCTTATTGGAAAGGAACAATGGATGAATATTTTAAGCTTTACGATTATACAGCTGACGCAGTAAAAAGAGCATTGCCTTCTGCAAGAATTGGTGGGCCAACTACTACCGGACCGGGATGGAATAAAGCAGCGGATTTTCTAACGGCATTTTTACAACATTGTGTCGATGGTAAAAATTATGCAACCGGCAAAACCGGTAGCCCGCTTGATTACATCACGTTTCATGCAAAAGGAAATCCGAAAGTAGTGAACAACCAGGTGCAAATGAACATGTCAGCACAGCTTAAAGATGTTGAAAAAGGATTTCAGATAGTTAATGAATTTCCTTCTTTGAAACATTTGCCCGTGATGATTGGTGAGTTTGACCCCGAAGGTTGTGCTGCATGTTCTGTGGATTACAGCCCGGAAAATGCTTACAGAAACGGCACCATGTACTCCAGTTATACGGCTGCGGCTTTTGCGCAACTATATAAGATGGTGAGGAAGTATAACATTAATTTCGTTGGCGCAGTTAGCTGGTCTTTTGAATTTGAAAACGAGCGCTGGTTTGGCGGCTTCCGCGATTTAGCAACAAATGGAGTGGATAAGCCTGTGTTGAATGTTTTTAGAATGTTTGGCAAAATGAAGGGTAATATGCTTGCCGTCAATAATCCTAATGGAATTCCTCTTCAAAGCATTATTGATAGCAGCGTGCGCAATCAACCTTATGTAGATGGGCTGGCAACTATGGATGCCGATACTATCTATGTAATGCTTTGGAATTATCATGACGATGAGAATAAAAAAACAGGGGCTTTGATAAAATTAAACCTGCAAAATCTGCCTGGAAAAAAAGCAACAGTAACCAGTTATCTCGTAGATGAAAATCACAGTAATGCATACACGGCCTGGAAAAATATGGGCTCACCGCAGCAACCGACAAAACAACAAATTCATGATTTAGAAAAGATCGGGAAGTTAATACAGAATGTGCCGTTGCAAAAGTTTGAAACAATTGATGGTAATCTAAATTACCATTTTGAATTAGCCAGGCAGGGAGTGACATTACTGAAAGTGAGTTGGTGAGAATAACATAGTTCTTAGCTTAAAAAACTTTGAGAAAAAAAGACATATGGAGATTTAATACACTCGGAAAATTGTCCCTCTCTCTTGGAGAGGGGTTGGGGTGAGGCCTGTATGCCGGGATTAGTCGATAGCCGATAGCAGAAAAAAAAAGAATTAATAATTTAAAAAATCCCAATGGAAAAGAAAGCTTTTATTTTTGATTTAAACGGAACTATGATTGACGATATGGAATATCATGCCCGTGCATGGTACGATATTTTGAACCATAATTTACAGGCAGGCCTTACGTGGGATGAAGTGAAAATAGAAATGTATGGAAAAAATGATGAATTGCTCAAAAGGATTTTTGGTGACAGTCATTTTTCAAAAGAAAAAATAAAGGAGCTTTCAATTGAGAAAGAAAGAAGGTATCAGCAAGCGTATTTACCGAATCTCAAATTAATAAAGGGATTACAATCTTTTTTGGACAAGGCACACGAAGCCGGTATCCCAATGTCAATAGGGTCTGCGGCAATTCCTTTCAATATTGATTTTGTTTTAGATAATTTAAATATCCGTCACTTTTTCAAAGCCATAGTAAGCGCTGATGATGTAGCCACCAGCAAACCTGATCCGGAAACTTTTATAAAATGCGCTAAGTTGCTGAATGTGTCGCCTGAACATTGTATTGTTTTTGAAGACGCGCCCAAAGGGGTGGAAGCGGCTCAGAATGCAGGCATGGACTGTGTAGTGTTAACTACGATGCATGAGAAAGACGAATTCGGGAATTATAGCAATGTGGTTGGTTTTATTAAAGATTATATCTCAGTTAACCCAACGGATTTTACTAATAGAAAAAATTATATTGAGAACACAGGAAATATGGCCTGATGAATTGTTTGATAATGGTTTTGGCAGAAAAAAGTTGTTTAGAAATAATGTTGATTCAAATGATTCTAAACAGAAGCCTGTAAAATAGAAATTATTTAACCGACTGCACTCAGCAATAAATCAAAATTATGTTTATGAAAAAAAATTTCTTTCTGATCATTTTCTTCCTCTTTGGTTTTCAGTGCTTTGCGCAAAGAAAAATTTTATTTGATGAAGGCTGGCGTTTTCATCGCGGGGATGTTGCTAAAGCCGAAGATGTCAATTTCAAAGACAAAAGCTGGAGGAATATTGATCTTCCTCACGACTGGAGCATAGAGGATTTGCCAGGAACTGAATCACCATTTAGTCCGGATGTAATTAATGGGGTAAGCATTGGCTTTACTACCGGCGGAATAGGCTGGTATCGTAAAACTTTTACGTTGCCAGTGAACCAACAAAATAAACGGATTTCTATTTTATTTGATGGTGTTTATATGAATTCGGATGTATGGATCAATGGTGTTCATTTGGGAAATCATCCTTATGGCTACACCTCTTTTTATTATGACATTACCGATAAAATAAAAAAGGGTGAAAAGAATATTATTGCAGTCCAGGTAAAAAATGAGGGCGCAAACAGCCGCTGGTATGCAGGTTCAGGAATTAACCGCCATGTGTGGTTGATAGAAGCCAATCCAATTCATCTAGCCCAATGGGGAACTTATATTACCACACCGGAAGTGAGTTCTTCATTAGCAAAAGTAGACATCCAAACAAAAGTAGAGAATGAAACAGGCGCTTCGGCAACCGTCACTTTGATAGATAAAATTGTGAATAATGTTGGAGTTGAAGTTGCAAATATTTCATCGAAACAAAATATTTCGGCAAATGATAAGTATATCTTTAGTCAAAATGCAATAGTAAAATCGCCGGCACTATGGTCAACTGAAAAGCCTGGCTTATATAAAGCCATTACAGAAATCTATGTTGATGGAAAACTAGTGGATCAGGTCGAAACCAAATTCGGCATCCGAAAAATTTCTTTTGATGCTGTCAATGGGTTTATGCTCAATGACAAGCCGATGAAATTAAAAGGCGGATGTTTTCATATTGATAACGGGCCTCTTGGTGCAAGGTCATTCGACAGGGCAGAAGTACGCCGTGTCGCACTCATGAAAGCAAGTGGCTTTAATGCAATTCGCTGTTCGCACAATCCTCCCGCACCCGCGTTTCTGGAAGCCTGTGATAGCCTTGGAATGCTGGTGATTGATGAGGCTTTTGACTGTTGGACCGAAGGGAAAAATGCGGATGATTATCATGTTTATTTTAGAGATTGGTGGCAAAGAGATTTACAAAGCATGTTGCTTCGCGATAGAAATCATCCTTCTATTATTATGTGGAGTATAGGTAATGAAATTCCGGGAATGGACAGGCCTACTATTGCTGATACGGCTAAACTATTGGCAGATTATGTTCGGTCAGTAGATAATACGAGACCTGTTACGGCTGCTGCAAATAGTGTGTCAGATCAGAAAGATGCGTTCTTTTCAGCGCTCGATATTTGCGGCTATAATTATGCAGATGATAAATATGTAAGCGATCATGAACGCAAGCCAAACCGAATTATGGTTGCGACTGAATCTTTTCCCTTAGAGCAATTCGACTACTGGATGGATGTTGTAGATCATCCCTGGGTGATTGGTGATTTTGTTTGGACCGGCTTTGATTACATTGGTGAATCAAGTATCGGCTGGCTTGGGCATCCGCAAAACAAAAACTTCTATCCCTGGAATCTTGCTTATTGCGGCGACATAGATATTTGTGGATGGAAACGCCCGCAATCATTTTACCGCGATGCACTTTGGAAAAAAAATCAATTGTCCATTTTCGTGAAACCACTTCAACCTTCATTTCCGGTAAATCCTAAAAAGGCACGATGGAGCAAATGGAATTGGGATGATGTAGTAGCAAACTGGAACTGGCAAGGTGATGAAGATTCTATTTTTGATGTAAACATTTATTCATCTTGCGATGAAGTGGAATTATTTTTAAACAATAAATCACTCGGGAAAAAGCAAACCAATCGGTCCACAAAATTTATGGCTGTTTACCAGGTTCCTTATGCGCCAGGAGAGTTAAAGGCAGTTGGATTTGTTAATGGTAAAAAAGTCAATACGGCTGTCTTAAAAACTGCGGGCGCGCCTTCACAAATAAAATTATCTGCTGATAGAAAGACTATTAAAGGAGATAATGAAGACCTTAGTTATGTGACCGTAGAACTGGTTGATAAAAACGGAATACGAGATCCCGGAGCAGAGAATTTAATTCATTTTTCAATTGAGGGCTCTGGAACTATTGCAGGCGTTGGAAATGCTGACCCGATGAGCGTAGAAAGTTATCAATTACCTCAGCGCAAAGCGTGGCAAGGCAGATGCATAGTGGTTGTTAAGTCAGCAAAATATTCTGGTAACATTGTACTAAAAGCGACCTCTCCCGGATTGATTTCTTCCGAGGTGATTTTAAAAACGGAATAGAGTTAAAAAAAAGGGGAAATTTCACGTCATTAATGCCGCGTTAATTCTCTGGCTTGCAGTCTTAATTGAAAATAGAAATGAGAGATATTTATTGCTCTACTATAAATTGGTTCGCCGTCACCTGCGAGATATCTTTTAATCTTACATGAAAATAATCGCTGAATTGACTAAAAGCTTTTAACTATGAAACAGTCAAAGAAAATCACTACGATAATAATTATTACTACCTTCTTATTTGGAAGTTGAAAAACCGACAGTGCTTCGGGCAAAATCAAAAAACGGATTTTGTAAAGGGCGCTGACATGAGCTGGCTGCCACAAATGGAAGCTTCCGTATATACATTTTATAATAACAAAGGTGTTGCTGAAGATTGCTTCGAGATTTTGAAAGGTCTTGGAATCAATACCATCAAATTGCGCACATTCGTGAACCCGTCCGAAAATAAATTCAGCAGATATTGCAGTAAAGATGAGACAGCGACGATGGCTGCAAGAGCAAAAAAATGGGGGATGAAGGTGATGGTCGATTTTCATTACAGCGATAGCTGGGCCGACCCAAAAAAACAAAACAAACCTGCTGTCTGGGCAAAAGATGATTTTCCGCATTTATTGAATGAAGTGTATAAATATACGCTTGACGTGAAGAACACGATCAAAGCCGCCGGGGTAACTCCGGATTGGGTGGAAGTGGGCAATGAAATAACCAACGGAATGCTGTGGCCTGACTTATTATCCTTACTGGCTTGATGGCCATCCCGATTATACACAATCAATTAGCGATTTGGGAAATAATCTTTCAGATTTAGCGACCAGGTATGGCAAAGAAGTAATGATAGTAGAAGAGGGCGGCGAGGAAGATAAATCTCAGAATACTTATGACATGCCTGTGGCAATTCAACAGAAGGTGAAAGCCGTACCTCACAACAAAGGTCTGGGCGTGATCTATTGGGAACCGGAAGGCGCAAGGAGTTGGAGTCACTATGCCTTGAGCGCGTGGGGAGATGACGGAAAGTCAACCAGGGCATTGGAAGCATTTTTAGTTCAATAAAATTGATGCCGATATTCGGCACCGGATGGTAATTCCTGATTATTTTCTTTAAAATTTACAAATACCTCGCGCTCGCAAGTTCTTAGTTGAAAATATTTTGCCAATATAATTAAAGAACAAAAAAAAATAAATGTAAACTTGACACTTATAAAAAAAATATCCCTAAATTGTCCTTTTTTTAAGATTGCTTTTTATGATATCGGATAAACTTTTTGTAATTGGAGTTGATTACGGTACAGATTCTGTACGTTCTGTGATACTCAACGCTTCTAACGGAGATGAAATTTCTTCATCCATATATTATTACCCACGCTGGAAAAATGGACTGTATTGCGATGCCAATAAAAATCAGTTCCGCCAACATCCGCTTGATTATATCGAAGGGCTGGAATCAACTATAAAAGACTGCTTGCAAAAAGCCGGTGATGAAGTTGCAAAAAATATAAAAGCGATATCTGTGGATACGACGGGTTCTTCTCCTGTTGCAGTAGATAAACACGGAACACCGCTGGCATTACTCCCTGAATTTGAAACCAATCCCAATGCCATGTTTGTGTTGTGGAAAGATCATACTTCTACAAAAGAGGCTGCCCAATTCAATGACCATGCAAAGAAATTTGGTATAAATTATTTGCAGTATGTTGGTGGTATTTATTCATCAGAATGGTTCTGGAGCAAACTGTTGCATATACTTCGTGTAGACGATACTGTTAGGTCGGCCTGTTACTCATGGGTTGAGCATTGCGACTGGATTCCTTTTTTATTAACCGGCGGCAATGATATTCACCAAATGAAACGCGGTGTTTGTTCCGCAGGACACAAAGCGTTATGGGCAGAAGATTACGGAGGATTACCACCAAACGATTTCTTTACAGCATTAGACCCATTGCTTGATGGTTTTACTTCAAGATTATTTACAGATACCTATACATCCGACAATCCTGCTGGAAATCTTTCGAAAGAATGGGCAGATCGTTTGGGTTTATCCACTGATGTAATTATTGGCGTCGGTGCATTCGATGCCCACATGGGCGCAGTGGGCGGACAAATTGAGCCTTATCATTTAAGTAAAGTGATGGGCACGTCTACCTGCGATATGCTGGTAGCGCCGATGGATGATGTAAAAGATAAATTGATAAAAGGAATTTGCGGTCAGGTGCCCGGCTCTGTTATTCCCGGAATGATGGGGATGGAAGCGGGACAATCTGCATTTGGGGATACTTACGCCTGGTTTAGAAATATGATTTTAAATTCTCTAAAAAATATTTTAAAAAATTCAGAAATTATTGATGCAGCGACCGCTGATTTATTACAAAAAGAATTGCACGATAAATTAATTGTTGAACTTTCTGCCGAAGCAGCAAAACTTCCGTTAAATGAAAATGATGAACTGGCGATTGACTGGCTCAATGGTCGCCGAACGCCTGATGCAAACCAGGAACTAAAAGCTGCCATTATAAATTTGAATCTTGGAAGCAGTGCGCCTCGTATTTTTAAAGCTTTGGTAGAAGCCACTTGTTTTGGTGCCAGAGCAATCGTCGACAGGTTTAATGATGAAGGTGTTCCGGTAAAAGGATTGATTGGCCTTGGTGGCGTTGCAAGAAAATCTCCTTATATCATGCAAGTAATGGCAGACGTAATGGACATGCCTATCCGAATCCATAAATCAGAACAAACGTGTGCAATTGGAGCGGGGATGTTTGCCGCAACTGCCGCAGGCATTTATGATAAAGTAGAAGATGCGATGGCTGCTATGGGGCAGGGTTTTGATGCCGAATATCAACCCAATAAAAATAATGTGGAGTTATATAAAAAGAGATTTGAAAAATATAAAGCGCTAGGAAAATTTATCGAGCAATGAGTAAATACAACGAAATAAAAGAGCTCGCTTACAAGGCCAACATGCAATTGCCAGAACTCGGTTTGGTGCTTTTTACTTTTGGCAATGCGAGCGCTGCGGATAGAAAGGAAGGAGTTTTTGCCATCAAACCAAGCGGTGTTCCTTATGTAGAACTTTCCGCAGATAAAATGGTAATCGTTGATTTTGATGGTAAAACAGTAGAAGGGAATTTGCGTCCATCGTCCGACACACTTACACATGCAGTTCTTTATAAACATTTTGAATCAATAGGCGGAATTGTACATACGCATTCCTGCTATGCCACTGCATGGGCGCAAAGCCTCCGTGACATTCCGATTTATGGAACAACGCATGCTGACCATACTACTTATGATATTCCATGTGCCGCACCTATGAGCGATGAAATGATACAAGGCGATTACGAATACCAAACCGGTTTTCAAATCATCGATGCCCTGAAAGAAAAGAATATTAGTTATCAAGAAATGGAAATGATTTTAGTGGGCAATCACGCACCTTTTACGTGGGGTAAAACGGCCGATAAAGCGGTTTACAACAGCGCTGTGTTGGAAGCAGTAGCCAAAATGGCTTACGTAACAGAATCCGTGAAAGCAGATGCGTTGCGATTGAAAGATTCTTTAATAAAAAAACATTACGAACGTAAGCATGGAAACAATTCGTATTACGGGCAATAAAAATGAAACGATCCGGGGTTGTCTTCCTGAGACCATCGGGGGGTACTTAATCTTATTATGAAGAGAAATATAAAACCATATCATTTTTTAATTGCATTGTTTCTTTTATGCAATCCTGTTTTCGCGCAGCAACATCAAATTGCTTCCACTCCTCCAATGGGATGGAACAGTTATAACTCTTTTGGCTCTGCGGTGCATGAAGATGAGGTGAAAGCCAATGCGGATTTTATGGCTAAAAATTTAAAGCAGTTTGGCTGGCAATATATCGTGGTTGATTTTTTATGGGCTTATGATAATCCTCCCGGAAGTAAGATTGGAAATCCTTTTCAGAGCAGGCTTTACGATGGTTCCTATATTCCGTGGCTGAGTATGGATCAATATGGAAGATTGCTTCCTGATGCCAATAAATTTCCTTCTTCATTTGCTGGCAAAGGATTTAAGCCGCTGAGTGATTATATACATTCATTAGGTTTAAAATTTGGCATTCATGTAATGCGGGGAATTCCACGCCAGGCAGTCTGGGCGAAATCTCCTGTGTTAGGTACGAACGGAATTACTGCTGATATGATTGCAGATACTTCGTCCATTTGTCCATGGCTCAATCACATGTATGGCTTAGATATGCAAAAGCCCGGAGCGCAGGAATATTTGAATTCTATTCTTAAATTATATGCTTCGTGGGATGTGGATTTTATTAAAGTGGATGATATTGCGCGTCCTTACAGAACTTCTGAAATTGAAGGATACAATAAAGCGATTCAAAATTGTGGAAGGCCAATTGTATTAAGTTTATCCCCTGGCGAAACACCCATTAAGGATTCTGCGCACGTAAAAAAATATGCCAACATGTGGCGTATGGCAGATGATTTTTGGGATAATTGGAAGGAGATGCTAAAAATGTTTGACTATGCTAAAACATGGGAAGGCGTTGGTGGACCCGGTCATTGGCCGGATTGCGACATGATGCAGATTGGTAAATTATCCAAACGCGGCCCCGTTGGCCCGGAACGATACAGCAGGCTCACACCGGATGAATTATTAACTCACATGAGCTTTTGGTGCTTGTATCGTTCGCCTTTAATGTTAGGTGGTAACCTTCCTGAAAATAGGGCGCTTGAAAATAATCTAATAACCAATGATGAAGTACTGGCTGTAAATCAAAATGGTGAAAATCCAAAACAACTATATAAGAACGACAGTAGTATGGTTTGGGTTTCGTCTGTGCATGGCAGTAAAGATCTCTATGTTGGCCTTTTTAATATTGGCAATAGCGCTCACACCGTAGATATTGACTTTTCTAAACTTGGTATTAAAGGAAAAGTAACCGTTAGGGATTTATGGAAGAAAACGGATACAGGGATTTATAAAAAGAAATATGAAACAATGATAAACGCACACGGCTGTGCATTATTAAGAATAGAAGTTCATTAGCATAGAACCCCTCTCCCTGGGCAGAGGGGCAGGGGGTGAGGCTTTAACACAGTAAACTAATAAATAAAGCGAAATATCAATCAGTCTTAAAATCAAACAATGAAAGAATTTAAACAACTCGAAGCCTGGTTTGTAACGGGAAGCCAGCATCTTTATGGAGAAGAGACTTTAAAAAAAGTCGCAGAGCATTCAAAGATTATTGCAAAAGCGTTTGATGATGCCGCTAATATCCCTGTAAAAGTTGTCTTTAAACCAACCGTAAAATCTCCCGAAGAAATTTATGCCATCTGCCAGGAAGCCAATAGCAGTGCCAACTGCATCGGTATCATCACCTGGATGCATACTTTTTCCCCGGCAAAAATGTGGATCAATGGACTGAAGATTTTACAAAAACCATTATGTCATTTGCATACTCAATTCAACCGGGATATTCCATGGGCTGATATTGATATGGATTTTATGAACCTGAATCAAAGTGCTCATGGTGACAGGGAATTTGGATTCATTATGACGAGGATGCATAAACGAAGAAAAGTAGTGGTAGGCCATTGGCAAAGTGAAGGGGTGCAACAGCAACTCAGTACCTGGTCACGGGCGGCCGCTGCGTGGCACGATTGGCAGGGAGCAAAGTTTGTTCGCTTTGGCGATAATATGCGCTATGTAGCAGTAACCGATGGCGACAAAGTGGAAGCGGAAATGAAGTTTGGGTATTCAGTAAATACACATGGCGTCGGCGATCTTGTAAATGTGATTAACAAAATAACTGAAAAGCAAATTGATAATTTATGCAATCAATATAATGAAGACTATAAATTAGCCGCTTCCCTGAAAGACGGAAAAGAAAATTATGCTTCTTTACGCGAAGCCGCAAAGATAGAATTGGGGTTGAGAAAGTTTTTAAAGGACGGAAATTTCAAGGGTTTTACAGATACATTTGAAGACTTACATGGAATGGCTCAATTACCTGGAATAGCCGCCCAGCGGTTGATGGCTGATGGTTATGGCTTTGCAGGAGAAGGCGATTGGAAAACAGCGGCCCTCGTGCGTGCTATGAAAGTTATGGCAACAGGGTTAAAAGGTGGTAATTCATTTATGGAAGATTACACCTATCATTTTGATCCGAAAAACGAAATGGTGCTGGGCTCTCATATGCTGGAAATTTGTCCTTCGATTGCAAAGAATAAACCATCCTGCGAAATTCATCCTTTGGGAATTGGTGGCAAAGCAGATCCGGTTCGTTTAGTCTTCAACGTGAACGCTGGCGAAGCCTTGAATGCTTCTATCATTGATATGGGAAATCGTTTTAGGTTATTGGTAAATGAAGTAAAAGCGGTAGCTCCTGAACATGATTTACCTAAACTGCCGGTGGCAAGAGTTTTATGGAAACCATATCCTGATATGAAAACAGGATGTGCAGCATGGATTTTGGCCGGCGGCGCGCACCATACCTGTTACAGCCAAAACTTAACATCTGAACATTTAGAGGACTTTGCCGAAATGGCAGGAATTGAAATTGTATTTATTGACAAAGAAACTAAACTGAGGGATTTTAAAAATCAATTAAGGTGGAACGAACTTTCAATGAGATAAAGTTGGCCAGTATAGTTTGATCAATATTCTGTAAACAATAACAAAACATAAAATAACCACCATGCACATTCACTTCACCAGATGCTTACTTTCCGGCGGGTTAATTTCATTAAACTGGGCGGATTTGCTCATCATCATTGTTTATTTCCTGATAGTCTTGGGAATCGGATACTACTTGGTAAAATTCACGAAAACCGGTGATGATTTTTTTCTTGCCGGCAGAAAAATGACGATGTGGATTGCGGGACTGGCTTTTATTTCCGCTAACCTGGGCTCGCTGGAACTGATGGGCTGGGCGGCAGCGTCCTATCAATATGGCATTTTAGCTGCTCATTGGTATTGGATTGGCGCTATACCCGCGATGCTTTTCCTGGGTATTATTATGATGCCATTTTATTACATCTCCAAAACACACTCCGTACCTGGCTATTTAAAATTGCGTTATGGTAAAAGCACCAGCATGTTATCAGCCGTTTCTTTTGGTTTTATGACGGTGCTAATGAGCGGCGTAAACATGTTTGCCATGGCTCTGGTAATGAAAGTCATTCTTGGTTGGGATTTAAACTTTAGCATCTGGGTGTCTTCTATTACTGTAATGGTTTATGTAGTATTAGGCGGTTTACTTTCTGCCATATTCAATGAAGTATTGCAGTTTGTGCTCATTTGGGCAGGAGCCTTGCTGGTGCCTATTCTCGGGCTTGTAGAAGTGGGTGGCTGGGAAGGTATGGTTGCCAGAATCCATCAAAATCTTCCTCATGGCGATTACACACACATGTGGAGAACGCTGGGGCATTTTAATGATAATCCTATGGGCATCCAATGGATAGGAATCGTGTTTGGTTTAGGCTTTGTTATTTCATTTGGATATTGGACTACTGATTTTTTGGTAGTGCAACGGGTACTGTCGGCGAAGGATTTACGGTCGGCAAAAATGGCCCCTATTATTGGTTCAGGATTTAAAATGCTGGTTCCTTTAATTGTAATATTACCTGGTTTAATTGGCCTTGCAGTGATGCCGGGTTTAGTAGGTCAGGCCCAGGCAGCGGCAACAGGGGCACAAAGTTATAATGAAATCCTGCCTTTAATGATGGCGCGATATTTAGGGCCTGGATTATTAGGATTGGGAATTACTGCTCTTATCGCGGGCTTTATGTCGGGCATGGCGGGTAATGTCACGGCATTCTCAACCGTATGGACTTATGATATTTATCGTCCGCTTCATGCTAAATTTTCGAAGAAAGAAGCCACTGATAAACATTATGTAAACATGGGCAGGTGGGCTACCTTTGTTGGTGTTCTTATCAGCATCGGCACCGCTTATTTAGTGGAAAATGCCGCCAGCATAATGGATTACGTTCAGGCATTATTCAGCTTTTTCATTGCGCCATTATTTGGTACGGTTATTCTCGGCATGTTGTGGAAAAGGACGACAGCAGCAGGAGGTTTTTGGGGATTGCTTTCCGGTACATTAGCTTCTGTTGGCATGTGGGCCTGGGTAAGATTAGACCCACGGGCTCTTGCCATCATCACAGGTTCCGCCGATGCAAAAGCTATGGCAGAAGATATGTACCGCGCACTTTGGTCATGGATAATATGTGTGCTGGTAACTGTATTCGTTAGTCTTGCTACGAAACCAAAGCCTGAATCAGAGTTAGTTGGATTGGTAAGAGGTTGCACGGAGTTGCCTTCAGACAAGCATCTTCCGTTAACAAAACGTCCGATTTTCTGGGCAGGAGTGGTGCTAATTGCTTTTATTATTTTACAAATTATTTTCTGGTAAAAATTATATATCATGCATGAAGAAGAAGGTTTTTCAATATGGTTTTTTGTTGGAATCATGTTAGCCATCTATGGCCCTATTGTTTTAATTGCCAACATCCCGGGGCTTTCTACAAGTCAAAACCCACATGTTGTTTTGGAACGATTACACGCAGGCATCTGGTGGGGCATTTTATTGACGATATTGGGAGCACTGTTTCTTTATCTTCATTGGCCTGGCAAGCATTCTGTCCTTGATGATAAAGACAATGACATTCTATCCGATAAAGAGGAAGGGAAAAATTAATGTTGGACTGCATTTTCGACTTGGTATTCATTCTTTGAAGGAGCAAGTATGAAGAGTCGGTACGGGGAAGTTTATCAAGGTTCTAAGCTCTTATTCGCCGCTAATAGGCATCTTTTTTTACTTTGAGGAAATAAACAAATATTCCGCAGTCGATATGCAATTGTCTTTTTGATATTTTGAAGGTCTTCCTGAAAGAGCTAAACGGAATAAGACTCCTACTAATATATCCTTTCACTATAATTGAATACATGACGGTCATTACGGAGATACAAGTAATTGAGATCGTAATAACTAACCTCAGAACACCTGATCTCAGAGGAATTCACGATGATACCAATTGGTAAATAATCTTCAAATCTGTTCAGGGAAATTTAGTTTCTGTCTCGTTTAATGCAACTTAAAAATCCACTGCCTTTGGCGGTGGTCATGTACTGTCGGGTATGCCTTAATTTTGGTGGATGGGAAGTAAATACAAAAAAAAATCGCTCATAGTATATAAATGCGACTATCGTATGGTGTGGACACCGAAATAACGTTATAGGGTATTGTTTGGAGAGGTAAAAAGTTTAGTTGAGAATGACATTCGGATGTTATGTGAAAGGAAAGGCGTAGAGGTAATAGAAAATTGAATGTTCAAATTGATCATATTCATGTAATGCTATCTACTCAGCCAAAAGTATCAGTATCGGTAACGATGGGGACATTAAAAGGAAAGCTGGCGATAAAATTATTTAAGAGTTATCCGAATTTAAAACAGAAGAGTGCTGGACATACGTGTTTATCCGGGCGCCGATAGGGATTGTACCCTCTATGAGGATGAGTATGATAACTATGATTATGAAAAGGGTGTCTGTGCGACGACCACCTTTAGCTGGAATGATAAAAGCCGCGTCTTTACGATCGGGAATCGTAAGGGCTCATTTCCAGGGATGCTGGATAAACGTACTTTTCGTGTCGTTTTGGTAAGTGAAAACCACGGGAGTGGGATTGATATTACCTCCGATCCGGATAAGATTATCCCTACGATGGGCATGTGAAAACCGTTAAGTTTTAGTACGGACTTTGGAGCTGGTACCCAGCAATAGCTCGGTGCTTTACTTCACCATAAATTCACCATTTAAAAATATACTTCACCATGAAAAAAGTTATATTCCTATGGGCTTGCGTACTTTTTGTCACCACAAGTGCCTGTTCCCAAGTCAAGGGTACTCATTTTATCGACGCATCTAGGATGAGCATGCATTATTTTGACAATGACAAAAACTGGTATTTGCAAAATATTCCTTTTTTTGAATGCTCAGACACTATCCTTGAGAACGTTTATTATTATCGTTGGAAATTATATAAGGCGCACCTCCGCGATTTAGGGAAAGAAGGTTATATCGTTACCGAATTTTTGAATGCAATGAGTTGGGACAGGAAGCCTTATAATTCTCTCAACGACGCCACGAGCTATCATATTTACGAAGGACGTTGGCTAAGAAATAGGCGGTACATGGAAGATTATATCAATTACATGTATAAGGATGGGGGTAATGACCGGCATTTCAGCGAGGCCATTGCTGATGCCGCTTATGCCTATTACCGCGTTAATCCGGATACTGCGTTTATCACCTCGCAGTTGCCCTATATGATTAGTACCTATCATGCTTGGAAGGATCATTATGATTCGACTAAAGGATTGTATTATATAGAGCCCTTATTGGATGCTACGGAATATACCATCGCCTCCATAGATGCAAGTGGTGGCAAGGATGGATTTAGGGGAGGAGACGCATTCAGACCTTCTATTAACAGTTATATGTATGCTAATGCACAGGCGATCAGCAGGATTGCTTTAATGGAAGGAAATACGAAAACGGCGAAACTATTTAAGGATAAAGCACAGGCTTTACGAAACCGGTTAGAGACAAGTTTGTGGAATGACAGCCTGCAGGATTTTGTGGACAGGTATAAAGTTACCAACCAGTTTGTACATTATTGGCATTTCATTCGTGGTAGGGAGCTGGTAGGTTATGAACCCTGGGCTTTTGATTTACCGGACCATAACCCGAAATGGGATGTTGCCTGGGAACACGTAATGGATACTTCCGAATTAATGGGTCGCTACGGGTTACGCACGGTGGAACCTTCCTATACCTATTACATGAAACAGTATCGTTACGATAGGGCCACCGGTCAGCGAGAATGCCAATGGAACGGCCCCAGTTGGCCTTTTCAAACATCTATGGTCCTAAGAGGTATGGCTAATCTTTTAGATAATTATCAGCAGGATGTCATAACAAAAGCTGATTATATGTATATCTTGAAACAATATGCTGAGCAACATTATCAAGAGGGCAAACTTAACCTGGTGGAGGATTATGATCCGGACAAAGGTGGCCCTCTTGTAGATATCAGCCAGCGAAGCGAACATTATAATCATTCCGAATTCAATGATCTGATCATTACCGGGCTATGTGGTTTACGCCCCGAAACGGATAACCAGTTTAAAATAGATCCATTGATCTCTACGGATAAGGATGATCCTAATCGGATAAGATATTTTTGTCTGCAGGATGTATTATATCATGGGTATAATCTTACTATTTTATATGATGAAGATGGTAAAAGATATCATCAGGGTTCAGGTCTGTCTGTTTATGTAGATGGAAAGCGAATTCTTGGTCCTTCTACCCTTCGTAAAGAAGTAATCGAGATACCTTATGCAATTATAAGGCGAACTGCAAGTTCTCCCATAGATTTGGCGGTTAAACTTACCAGGAAAGGATTCCCTGAAGCTTCAGCATCCTATACAGATTCTACCGGCAGTCTAAACATGGCTATTGATGGAAGAGTCTGGTATTTTAAAGATGTCATAAACCGGTGGTCATGCTATGGATCGGGGCATATAAAAGATTGGTTCCAGGTTACATTTGAAAAACCCGAGGAGATTGATAGCGCCGGTTTGTTTTTTTATAGTGATAGCAAAAAATACGCAGCACCTTCTGCTTATCAAATGCAATATTGGAACGGGAGCAGCTGGCTAAAGGTTAATGAGGTTAAAAAGTTACCTGCCAAGCCATTAGGCAATACAGAAAATATCGCTTCATTTTCAACCATTCATACTTCGAAGATCAGGATATATTTTACTAATGCAGGACACGGAGAATATACCGCGTTGTCTGAATTGAAAATATACTAATAAAGAAAAATTAAATTTAACTCGGCAAAAAGTGAACAGCAACGAAATAACCGTTCAACAATTATACAACAACAAATAATGAATGCAATTCTAACCTCAAAACACCTGATCTCTGAAGTATTCACATAAAACCAATTGGTAAATAGTCTTCGAATCTGTTCCGAGAAATTTGGTTTCTGTCTCGTTTAATTTTTCACAAAAATAGTGTACCACTTTATCATTTTTTCTATAGTTGGGGTTATGCAACTTTACAGTGAGGACTTTTTTGGCGTAATCGGGAGCGATGTCGGCATCGGGAATATAACCCACATTGCAGCAAAAGCCCCTTCAAACGCTAAAATTTAATTTTTTTTCAGAAAAACGGAAGGCATATTTCCAATTTAGCTGAGGGAGGGTACATGCAACTAAAATCCATCGCGGCTATAAACCCTTCATTTGATTTGTAGTACACAAGGGTTGTTCGTATTTGAAGACGGTTCGCCACCTTTGAATCTTGTATTTCAACCCAAATTTTGCAACAACGGAATTTATGCCAGTCTGTCTTAAATTTGGGGATGAATATGCAACATGAATACAGCGATAATATGGTAACTCCGTGGGGCGGTATGAAGGAGATGAAGACGCTGATAGATAAAACTGGCATCAGTAAAAAATTACTTGAGTTAGGTTTGCCTCAGGGCAAGAGCAACAATAGAATAGATTTAATAAGCATCATAGAAAGTTTTTGGGTAAGTATATGGATAGGATGTTTCAGATTTAAGGATTTACAAATTTCTTTTGGGCACCTGATATCTCATATTACGATGGCCAATATTAGTTATTTTATGCCATATCTGCCTTCGGTAAAAATACTTTTTGTATTGGGTTAGCTACCAATAAAACTTTAAATGAGAATAGCCCGGATTATCATTGGTCCGACCATGGAAAAGTTATTCAATCAATTCCTGGCAGGGATATGTGGAATGCAATTGATCCCAATTTGATTACAGATGCTAATTGAAATCAGTGGCTGGATTTTGGATCTTTTTGGGATGGCATTAAATTAGTAAAGCTTAATCCGGATAGATTAAAAATTGCAGAGCCTGAAGTTTGGTACACTATCGCGTCAAGGAATATAACATTTGGTATTTCGGACACTTTAGCCGGTGATGCCGCAATAGAAGCGCCCTATATTTTTCATAAAGGAAAATACTATTATCTTTTTGTTTCCTTCGATTATTGATGTTGCGGCGTGAAGAGTAATTATAAAATAGTAATAGGAAGATCGGGAGAAGTTGATGGCCCTTATACAGACAAAGAGGGAACGCTTCTTACAAAGGGTGGAGGTACAATTCTCCTTGAGGGTGATCGTAATTGGGACGGATTAGGCCACAATGCAATACTTTCTGATGCGGGAAAAGATTACCTGGTTTTTCATGCCTATGACGTCAATGATAACGGGAACCCAAAACTTCGTATTTTGCGATCGGAATGGGATAAAGATGGTTGGCCGACAGTTGTGAATGAGAGTAAGTAAAAAACTTTTCTCAAAATTGTAAAGTCTCAATCGTGTATCGTCCTAAATTAATTTATTTCAAATTTAAATATCAACAAAACAAATTCTTTAATCTTGTCGAAGCAACAGTAAACAAACAAATAAACCAAAATTTAAACCTGCATTTTAAATCTTCTAAACATCGCTTATGAACAAAGGTCTCTCTTTTCCGGACTATGCTGTCTTTATCATTTATTTCATTTTCGTAGCCTCCTATGGTTATTTCGTTTATAATAAACGTAAAAGAAACGAACACGATGCAAAAGGATTTTTCCTTGCAGAAGGTAACCTTACGTGGTGGGCAATCGGTGCGTCATTGATTGCATCTAATATTTCTGCCGAACAATTTGTGGGGATGAGCGGCGAGGGATTTTTTCTGGGTATTGCTGTGGCAGCCTATGAGTGGATCGCTGCAATAGCGCTGATCATAGTTGCGGTTTGGTTTATACCTGTATATCTGAAGAACCATATTTATACCATGCCTCAGTTTTTAAAGGTGAGGTACAACGAATCGGTTGCATTAATCATGGCTATTTTTTGGTTATTTCTTTATGTATTGGTAAATCTCACTTCTATTTTGTACCTGGGTGCGGTGGCTATAAATGGATTGGCAGGGGGCCAATATCTTCACGTAATCCTGATAGGGCTTTCCATTTTTGCATTGCTGATTTCTCTCGGTGGCATGAAAGTAATTGCCTATACGGATGTGATACAGGTAGCGGTATTAACGATCGGCGGATTAATTACCACTTATATTGCGTTAACAGTGGTAGGAGAAAAGCTTGGCGGAGGAAGTAGTGCTATAGCGGGTTTCAAAGCGCTGATGCATTATGCGCCAGAGCATTTTAAAATGATTATTCCAAAACCTACGGCTGCTTCTTCACAATTGGACATTAATAAGTATCTCAGTTTTCCCGGTATTCTTTCCTATGTCGCCGGTATCTGGATTATTAATTTAAATTACTGGGGATGTAACCAATACATTACGCAAAGGGCTTTAGGTGCTGATCTTCAGACAGCACGAACCGGAATTCTCTTTGCAGGCTTTTTAAAATTATTAATGCCGATTATAGTTATGTTGCCGGGGATTGCTGCTTTTGTTTTGTATTCAAAAGGCTATCTCCCTAAATTGGTTGGGGGTAAAGACGGTGCTTACTCTGCAGTGCTGGAATTTTTGCCGACAGGATTGAAAGGTTTGGCTATAGCGGCTTTGACGGCTGCAATTGTAGCATCATTGGCGGGAAAAGTAAATAGTATTTCTACCATTTATACATTGGATATTCACAAAAAGTATTTTGAAAAAAATGCGGATGAAAGAAAACAGGTGCTTATAGGAAGAATTACTGTTTTTGTTGCGATGATTCTTGCTGTATTTTTTACCTGGACGGATGTGCTGGGCATTGGTGGTGTGGGCGGATTCACTTACATCCAGAAATACACCGGATTTATCAGCCCCGGCGTATTCGCTGTCTTTTTATTAGGAATGTTCTGGAAAAGGACCACTGGTTTGGCAGCGATAGTAGGTGTAATCGGCGGGTTCTTGCTATCATTCTTCTTTAACGAATTAGCACCACAGGTATTAGGTCATGAAAACTTCCTTTACACCGCGTATCCTAATGGCGCAGGCGGATACGAGATTCCATTTCATATCTGTATGGGATTAGCATTCATGTTTACGATGATATTAATGGTAGCAATAAGCCTTGGAGGTCCTAAAGTAAATCCAAAAGCATTTGAGTTGGATAAGAGTATGTTCAAACTGAAGCCGCAAACAATTCTTTTAATCACTCTTACCTTATTGCTCATAATGGCGTTGTATGTTAAGTTTTGGTAAGAATAACTTTCTAAAAAAAATATATTTTGATGGCCAGTAATTTAAATGTTTCTGAAATTGAACCAGGTGCAATTTTGAAATCAACGCCGCAATTTTTATACGACATCAGTGCCATAAATGAATACAAGGTTCACGACCGTATGCTGATAGCAGTAGATTGTATCATCTTTGGGTTTGATAATGAAGACTTGAAAGTGTTATTAATAAAGAGAGGGTTTGAACCGGGGCTGGGAAAATGGTCGCTGATGGGTGGGTTTGTCAAGGCAACTGAGAGTGCAGATGAAGGCGCCAATCGTATCCTGGATTTGCTTACGGGCCTTACCAAAATTTACATGGAGCAATTATATTCCTTTACCGGTGTAGGCCGCGATCCCGTAGATCGGGTAGTTTCGATTGCCTATTTTGCGTTGATAAAAATAGACAATTATTCACCGGAATTATTGACGGAGCATCATGCGAGTTGGGTGAGTATAAAAAAGATACCTTCAATGATTTTTGATCATAAAGAAATGATTGAATTAGCAAAAGAAAGACTCCGGCAAAAAGTAGCGGCCTATCCGATTGGCTTCGAATTATTGCCTGAAAAATTTACGCTGGCCCAGTTACAAAATCTCTATGAAGCGATCTATGAAAGCAAATTTGATAAACGAAATTTCCTAAGGAAAATATTATTGATAGGTGTGTTGAAAAAATTAGATGAAAAAGAAAAGCAAGGTTCAAAGCGTGGAAGCTTCTATTATAAATTTGATAATAAAAAATATCAAAAACTGAAACAACAAGGCATTAAATTTATTTAAGTTTTGGAAGGTAATATGAAATTTAGTTTTCGATTTAACTGTTTTCAGTATTGAAAAATAAATTTAATGAAGAAGCTCAATCTATTATTTACTGTCTTTTTCTAAACCTTTTTGCAAATTCTCAGCGAACAAGTTGGAAAACTGTTTGCAAACATATTATTGCTCACTGAGCAGATGATATCCTGCCAGTATACTTCCTGTTATACAGGTTCCCAGTTTAGAACAATTAACTTCCATTTCATTTCATTTAACTTTGGAAGGCCTAAGAACAATGAAATGAAAATAAAAAGTGTAATTATTTGTTGGTTTACTGTGTTGTTACTTTTTTGTTTTAATAAATCAAATTCGCAAGGCACTTTAAAAGCAACAGTTGTAAAACGGCCAGCCACCACTACCTATAACGCCCATTACACCAGCAATAAAAAACCTTTGGAACTTTTGGTTTTTATAAAGCTTCCTGTTGGCAGCATCAAGCCTGAAGGTTGGATAAAAAAATATCTTGAATTACAAAGAGATGGGTTGACAGGCAAGCTCGGAGAAATAAGCGCATGGCTTGAGAAGGCAAAAGGGAAATTAATACCGGAGTGGACAATCGATAAATATGGTCTTTGCGGTGTACTTCCACAAAGTCCGGTTGATGTGCATACAAATGAACAAACCATAGAATTGATACCGATGGGAGCCGCAAGATTAAGAATATCTGCCTTCCCTGTGGTCAACTAAATTGGTAAATGAAATTTATCTTTTTCCTTACTCCCTTCTTTGGAATGCGGGGGAGGTCTGATTTTGACATTTTCTCATAAGCAGCATTTTTGGTAGGAGAGCAGAAAAACATTTTTTTAATAAGACCTTTGGTGTCTTCCTGATTTTTTTTAAATTTAAAAATTGTGATGAATATCTTAATAAGGAAATCGGTTTTTTATAAAAGGAAATAGTATATTAACGAATCAATAAATTTAAAATGAAGAAATTACTTTTTATTCTTTTTGCTGGCACGTTACTTGGTAACGGGAACGCATATGCGCAGAAAGAACGAGCGGTGTGGAGCAAGGAAAAAGCCAATGAATGGTACGCAAAAAAAGGTTGGCTTCGCGGGAGCAATTTTATTCCGAGCACAGCGATCAACCAATTGGAAATGTGGCAGGCTGCTACCTTTGACCCAAAAACAATAGATCGCGAACTGGGCTACGCGCAATCGATTGGTTTTAATGCGATGCGTGTTTTCCTTCATCACGTAGCGTGGCAGGAAGATCAGGAAGGTTTTAAAAACAGGATGAAGAAATATCTATCCATCGCTGATAAACATCACATCAAAACCATCTTCGTATTTTTTGATGATTGCTGGAATGACGCCTACCATGCCGGCAAACAACCCGCACCAAAAACAGGTATCCATAATTCCGGCTGGCTGAGGGATCCGGGATCTTTGTACCACACAGAACCTTTGCTCGGTGATACATTGGAGAAGTATGTAAAAGACATTTTAACTACATTTAAACACGATAAAAGAATCCTTCTTTGGGATCTTTATAACGAGCCGGGCAATTCAGGAAATGGCAACAAGAGCTTACCTCTTTTAGAAAAAGAGTTTTCATGGGCCTGGGAGGTGAATCCGGATCAGCCCTTATCTGCCGGAGTTTGGAACCAGGACTTAAAAGAACTGACTACTTACCAATTGGCTAATTCCGATGTGATTACTTATCACAATTATGATAAAGAACCCGAACATGCGAAATTGATTGACTCTTTGAAACTTTATGGTCGTCCTTTGATATGTACAGAATATATGGCAAGAACGAGAGGGAGTCTGTTTTCGACTATTATGCCATTGCTTAAAAAGGAAAACGTGGGAGCTATCAATTGGGGATTGGTTGCGGGCAAAACAAATACGATGTATGCCTGGGATACGCCGATGCCAAATGGTGGGGAGCCAAAGATTTGGTTTCATGATATATTCAGGCCGGATGGAACGCCATATAGTGAAGACGAGATTAAACTGATAAAATCGTTGACAGGAGCGAAGTGAATGGGGAATAGTGATGAGTAATGAGGCAGTAAACAAATAAATAACCCTGATTTATATTTTTAAATTTCAACCGTTACCAATGAAAATTTTTAAAGAAAAATGATTAAGACAACTTTCATCCTTGTCTTTTTATTGGGGTTTATTACTTTTTCTTTAGTGGCGCAGTCCAATGAACTAAGAAGAAATATAGCGCAAATTTTAGATTCAAAAAATGCAGTTGTTGGCGTATCTGTTTGTGGAATAGAAAATAATGATACGCTAAGCATCAATGGAGACGACCATTTCCCGATGCAAAGCGTTTTTAAGTTTCATATAGCACTGGCTATTTTACACGAAGTTGATAAGGGCAAATTCTCTTTAGATCAAAAGATCTTTATAAAAAAAAGCGATCTGTTACCCGACACCTGGAGTCCGATCAGGGGAAAATATCCTAACGGAAATGTGGCGCTTTCTTTATCTGAACTCTTACAATATACAGTGGCGCAAAGTGATAATAATGGATGCGATATTTTGTTAAGGCTCATTGGAGGTACTAAAGTGGTAAACAATTATATCCAAGGCCTTGGAATTAAAGATGTTTCAATCGTGGCAACAGAAGAAGAAATGCATAAAGAATGGAATGTTCAATTTACCGACTGGACAACTCCGAAAGCTGCTACGCAATTACTTTACAAATTTTACAATGGAAAAATTCTTTCTGAAAAAAGTTTTCATTTCCTATGGAATGTAATGGCAGCAACTAATACAGGCAAAGTAAGGATTAAGAGCCAACTACCGCCAGGAACCATAGTAGCGGATAAGACAGGAAGCTCCGATACCAATAAAGAGGGAATTACTGCCGCAGTAAACGATATTGGAATTGTAACATTACCAAATGGAAATCATTTTGCGATCTGCGTTTTTGTATCTAATTCAAAAGAAAGTGAAACAGTGAATGATAAAATCATCGCTGATATTTCAAAGCTCGCGTGGGATTATTTTAAAGAAAAGGAATAGTAAATAAACCTGTCTTGCCTACCGGTAGGTGGGTTTGCCTGCTGTTGATATCTATACTTTTAAATTATGTTTATTATACTTTCAATAAATATTGAAAGTTCAGAATATTGTATTATATTTGTGGTGAAATAAATAAATAACCATGAATTTAGAAGAATCAAAACAAAAATTTATTGACATCTGGGGTGCTCTTGGCAGCGAATGGGGCATTAATAAATCAGTAGCCCAGGTGCAGGCTTTATTGCTGGTTTCCACGGAACCCGTTTCCACTGATGATATTATGGAATCACTCACCATCTCCCGTGGCAATGCAAATATGAGTTTGAGACAGCTATTGGATTATGGTATCATTTATAAAAGAGTGATTGCTGGGGATAGAAAAGAATATTTCGTCGCGGAAAAAGACATTTGGAAATGGGCGGTAAAAATTGCCATGATGCGTAAGCAAAAGGAGATAGAACCCGTGATGAACGTTCTGAATGAACTGAAGAATGAAGTTAAAAAAGATAAAACCGCCGATGGTAAAGAGTTTTTCAAAACTGTAGATGACCTTTATTCTTTCACTGATCAGTTGAGTACACTCGCAGATAAAATTTTCAGTTCAAACAGGGGTGAGCTTTTATTAAAGCTTCTTAAAATAGTTATTTAGCCATGAACTATAATATTTTTTCATACTTAATATACAGTTGTATCACGATATACATTATCTATTGGGTTGGAAAATTATTTCACAGTAACGGCAGAATATTCATCCTACGTTTGTTTCATCAAAGCGAATCATTGGCGGACACTACCAATAATATATTGTTGCTGGCTTATTATTTATTCAACATCGGGTATGTTGTTATTCAATTCAGTTATTGGGAAAAGGTGACAGGTATTGAATCAATGATAGCTTCAATAGCGCTGAAAGCAGGTCTGTTAATTATGATTTTAGCGATTACACACTATTTCAATATGTTGCTTATTTATTTTCTATCAAAAAAAATTATCAATCATTCACCATTAAAAATTTAAAGTCATGAAAGATTTAATCGTTCTTGCCTACACCATTTATTTACCGGTGGTTGTTTTACTGACATTTTATGTCGCAAACAGCTTATTCAAAAATAGTATTGTTTTTATGAAAGATATCTTTAACGGCAGAGAAGAAATTGCAAAGGCCACCAACACACTTTTTAAAATTGGTTTTTATCTTTTGAACCTGGGTTTCGGTTTGTTTATTTTAAGAATTGCAAATACATTATCTAACGCGCAGCAAACCATTGAAGCTTTGAGTATGAAAGTCGGTGGATTCAGTATCTATCTCGGTGTAATGCTCTTTTTTAATATGTATTTATTTTTTAGAGGCAAGAAAGTTGCAAAACAAAAGCGAGTGGTTGCAATAGCAAATGATCAGCCTCAACAAATTCAATAATCAGCAATGAAAAAGAAAATCGTAATTGCAGGTGGTACTGGTTTTATTGGTAGTTATTTGAATAAAAGATTTTGTGAAGAAGACTTTGAGGTGTTAATTATTTCAAGAGATTCTAATCATATCAACTGGAATAATAGTGATAAAATGATTGAAGCTTTGGAAGATGCAGAAGCATTAATAAACCTCGCAGGAAAGTCCTTTGATTGTCGTTATAATGAAAAAAATAAATCGATTATCATGGCTTCGAGAGTGGAGTCAACGAAAAAGCTTCAGTCTCTTATTGACCAATGTCGAACACCACCAAAGGTTTGGATTAATTCGAGTACCGCTACGATTTATCGTCATTCTGAAGATAAAGCAATGGATGAGTACACCGGCGAAATTGGTTCCGGATTTTCTGTGGAAGTAGCGAAAGCCTGGGAAAAAACATTCTTTGAAAAACCTGCTTCCAATACGAGAAAAGTTGCATTAAGAATTGCAATAACCATAGGGAAAAATGGTGGTGTCATGAAGCCTTATATTAACCTTGTAAAATATGGATTAGGTGGGCGACAGGGCAGCGGTATGCAGATGTTTAGCTGGATTCACATCGAAGATTTATTCCGTGCTATCAGATTTGTTATGGATAATGAAGATATACAAGGCATATACAATTGTGCCGCTCCCAATCCTGTTATGAATAAAGTGTTTATGAAAGAAATGCGTAACATCTTGAAACCATTGATCTATCTTTCCTCACCAAAATTTCTTTTGAAAATCGGCGCTTATTTTATTAATACAGAAACTGAGTTGGTGTAAAAAAGCCGGTGGGTAATTTCCCGGAAATTAATCGAGAAAGGTTTTGTGTTCAAATATCCAACTGTTGACAGCGCTTTAAAAGATATTTTGGAGTAAATTTATCAGTAACTGAATAATAGTCTAAGCAGGATAAAAATGAAATCTGCAAAATGAAAAACTGCATAAATTGTTGTTTTACTATTATCTGTTCGACGGAGCGATCTTACAGAATAATTCGTGCAAATTTTCGAAATTCGTGGCCTGCTTAAAATCTATCAAAAATGAAAAAGCTTCTTATTTGTTGCTTCACTGAATTCATGTCATTTAATGCTTTTGCCCAAGCTCCATTCAAAGTAACGAATGACGTGCCCTTCAAAGCAACCTTCTTTCCTTTAAATGATGTGCTGCTCTTGCCTTCGCCGTTTAAAGATGCGATGAATGAAGATGCGAAATATCTTTTATCCCTGGAGCCTGATCGTTTTCTGCACCGCTTTCGTGTAAACGCCGGATTAAAACCGAAAGCGCCCAATTATGGCGGATGGGAGAGCGAGGTGTTTCGGGGCATTCTCTTGGTCATTATCTATCCGCCTGCGCCATGATGTACGCGGCGTCAGGCGATGTGCGCTTTAAGAAAAAGGTTGATTATATAGTTGATCAATTGGATGAATGCCAACGTGCAAGAAAGACTGGTTACGTCGGTGCAATCCCACGTGAAGATTCAATCTGGAATGAGGCGGCTGCAGGCGATATCCGTTCACAGGGTTTTGATCTCAATGGTGGCTGGGTTCCGTGGTACACATTGCATAAAATGTTGGCCGGTTTGGTAGATGCGGATATTTACGCAGGAAATAAAAAGGCATTAAGCATTGCTACAAAGTTTTGTGATTGGATTGCTTGGATGTAAATTGCTGAAAGCGGGAAAGTAGAAATGTTGAATTTTTTTTGACGTATAAGAAAATAGCGATCTTGACAATTAATACGCAATGAGAAGATTTTTATTAAACGGGCTATCAATTTAAGAATGGTGTTTTTTATTTTGTAAGATTCAACAATGGCTAAATAATTAAAGATGCAAAATATATCCTTCAATTTGTTTATCATTTTCCCACACACAAAATACGTCCCCATCACCTGTAGATTTTAAGACGGGCAGCATTCCTTTACCAATTATTTTTTGAGAACCACCTGGCAATGAGCAAATGATATTGCCATTGTTGGTCCATGCATAAATATTTTGATGATTCACGGTTGTCACGGTACAATTTTTCCCTTCACCTAATTTTGTTTCGGGTTGCCCGGGCTTACAAGCATAGATATTTGATTTTCTTCGCCATACTGTTTCTATTATTTCGTCATCATTTATTGTGAGGCCGCCGCCGTCCATGGGGCAAGCATTTATCGCCCAGCTATCGATGCCCAGTTTTGCAGGTTCTCCAAAAGAATGGCCGCCATCAAATGACTCTGTGAGATACAAATCTCTGTTCCCGTGAAGCCAATTGCGAAACATCACCATTACATGCTGGCCTTTCATTACAACAGAAGGCTTGCAACATTCACATATATTGCCGTCCGGTGAAGCATACACTAAAATATTTTTACTCCATGTTTTCCCTCCATCGGTTGACCTTGCACCAAATAATTTATTGTGTTTATCATTTCTAACATCTGTCCAAATGGCAAAAAGATTATTGACTCCATCGCTGCTTAATCCGAGAAATCCTTCTTTATCCGTCGTGTCCAAATCGTTTACTTTCGCAGATCGTGCCCATTTTCCGGAATTATCTTTTGTGTAAGAATAAATATTCCCGGCTTGATTTACTACAATAATTACTGATCCATTTTTTGTAGCACTTATTTGTGGGCCTCGGGTTGCATAGGCGACGAGGCCATGAAGCGTGTCTATAAGAACGGGCGATGAAAATGAGTTTCCTTGTCTATCGGAACTTGTGTACATAATGCTATCATTACTGCCAAATACAATATCTAATGAATTTTCGTCAAATGCAACGGATGGCATTTGACCACGGCCAATTTGCATAACACCTTTATTTTTTTCAGGGTGATTTTTGCACGATAAAAGAAAAATAACATTGATAAAGGCCGCTAAAAGTGCTTTGTTTATGATCATATTTCCAAGAGTGAACTTGGTACGAATTTAAGTTATATTGCTTTAACGCGTTTGAAAGATATATCTTTCTTTCTAAAAGGACATCAATAAAATGAAAACGGAAACATGAAAGGAAAAGAAGAACTGGTAATAATTCTGCCTGATTGCTTTCTTTATCCATTGAGCAATAAATAAAGCCCGGCGGCAATTGCTGAACCCACGATAGGCCCTAAAATTGGTATCCAGGCATACTTCCAGTCAGTTTTAATTTTTCCTTTCATCGGGAGTATTGAATGAAGAATTCTTGGCCCAAGGTCCCGTGCCGGATTGATCGCATAACCCGTGGTGCCACCAAGCGATAAACCTATTGACCATACAATAAATGCTACAGGAATGGCTCCGATAGATCCTAATCCTATCGGTGTTTTTTCTTTACCTAACTCTCCATTGGTGATGTAAAAAACTGCTATGATCAAAACAAATGTTCCAAGCACTTCACTAATAAAATTTAGTCTTCTATTACTTATTGCCGGCACAGTATAGAATGGTGCGGATTTTAAATCGGGATCATCTGTGGCGTTAAAATGATCTTTATACATTACCCAAACCAGGAACGTACCAATCATAGCCCCGATTAATTGGGCGGCAATAAACGCGGGAACCTGCGCCCAGGGAAATTTTCCGGCAATAGCCAGCCCAATTGTCACAGCGGGATTCAAATGTGCGCCGCTATAAGGGCCGGCAACCACTACGCCTGCAAAAACGGCAAGCGCCCATCCTGTGGTAATTACCATCCAGCCACCGCCATTTCCTTTAGTGCCTTTCAGTACCACATTGGCCACTACGCCATTTCCAAGAAGCATTAAGATCATTGTTCCAACTAGCTCAGCGATAAAAGGACTCATATAATTTTGGTTTTTTTTTGGTAATGAACAATTCTTTAACTGGAAGCATTCTAAATTTCAGTCCAGGCGTTTACTGCCTTAATGGCCCTATACCAGCCTTTTATCAAATCTTCTTTGTCGGCATTGCCGGGTTCAAAACGTTTATTAATTTTCCACTGTTGTTGTATCTCTTCTATGCTATCCCAAAAACCAACCGCCAGCCCGGCAAGATAAGCAGCGCCAATCGCAGTAACTTCAGTAACTTCCGGGCGAATAACTGAAGCCTTTAAAATATCTGCCTGGAATTGCAGCAGCAGATTATTTTGTGTAGCGCCACCATCTACCCGCAATTCTTTTATTTCAATTCCTGAATCAGATTCCATTGCGCTTAATACTTCCATCACCTGGAAGGCAATGCTTTCAAGTGCTGCTCTTGCAAAATGGCTTCTGTTGGTACCGCGCGTAATTCCAAAAATTGTTCCCCGCGCATATTGGTTCCAATAAGGTGCACCAAGGCCTGCGAAAGCTGGAACCATATAAACGCCACCACTATCAGCTACTTCTGAAGCCAGGCTTTCGATTTCGGCTGCACTTGAAATAATCTTAAGTTCGTCACGCAGCCATTGAACAACAGCTCCGGCAATAAAAATGCTTCCTTCAAAAGCATATTGAACTTCATCTCCAATCTTCCACGCAACGGTTGTGATCAGATTGTTTTTCGATAAAACAGGTTTGTCGCCAATATTCATCAGCATAAAACAACCCGTACCATAAGTATTTTTTACCATTCCGGGTTTTACACAGATATGGCCAAATAAAGCCGCCTGCTGATCACCGGCAATTCCTCCGATCGGAACTTTTGTTCCTAACAATTGTCCTGAAGTTTCACTATATATTTCACTTGAAGATTTTACTGAAGGAAGCATATTTTTTGGAATTTCAAAAACCGCCAGTAACTCCTCATCCCATTCCAATGTATTTATATTGAAAAGCATGGTGCGTGAGGCATTACTCACATCAGTTATGTGCAATTTTCCTTCCGTTAAATTCCAAATGAGCCATGAATCAACCGTACCAAAAGCCAAATTTCCCTGTTCAGCTTTTTCTTTTGCACCTGGTACATTATTAAGTATCCATTGAATTTTTGTTGCTGAAAAATAGGCGTCTAAAACCAATCCTGTTTTTTGCCTGATAATTTCATCAACGCCTTTCCCTTTTAAAATATCACATTGTTCTGCTGTTCGCCTGTCTTGCCAAACGATGGCATTGTAAACAGGTACGCCGGTTTCCCTATCCCAAACAACCGTTGTTTCCCGTTGATTGGTAATTCCAATGGCCGCTATTTCATCAGCTTTCAAATTTTCTTTTAAAACAGCTTCGGTAATAACAGATGCCTGCGAAGACCATATCTCCATCGGATCATGCTCTACCCATCCCGGCTTAGGATAAAATTGCTTAAATTCTTTTTGGGCAATAGATGCAATTTTTCCACTTTTATCAAACAAGATTGCCCTGGAACTCGTGGTTCCCTGGTCGAGCGTGAGAATATAATTTTTCATTGGCGGCAATTATAAATTAAAAAATGTTCGTCAACATTTATAGTCGAGTGAATCAGGCAATACTACAGTAAACACACTTATTTTGTCAATTTCTATTTTATGAACAAAAAGCAAGTAAAATAAAAAATTAGAAAGCAAATTAGTAATTTTCCATGAAGCGATTTTATTATTATAAAAAGAAATGAATATACAACTCTAATGAATGCATTCAACAGGGACTTGCTGATCAATCGTGTCAAAGAAAATTCTGAATGGGATATCGTCATCATTGGCGGTGGCGCTACAGGCTTAGGGATAGCGGTAGATGCAGCTACACGTGGTTTTAAAACGTTGTTATTAGAACAGGAAGATTTTGCAAAAGGAACATCAAGCAGAAGTACAAAATTAGTTCATGGCGGTTTGCGATATCTTGCACAGGGAAATATTGCGCTGGTAAAAGAGGCGTTAAAAGAAAGAGGATTGCTTTTAAAAAATGCTCCACATCTTACCAAGAACGAATCGATCATTATTCCATGTTATACGTGGTTTCGCGGAATATTCTATACGGTTGGTCTTAAACTTTACGACTGGCTTTCCGGAAAGTTAAGTATTGGAAAATCAAGATTAATTAACAAGAAAGAACTTGTCGAAAGATTGCCAACCATCAAAAAGGACTCGCTGAAATGTGGCGTCTTATTTCATGACGGTACTTTCGATGATGCGCGCCTTGCATTAAACCTGGCGCAAACATGTGTTGAAAATAATGGAATAACGCTTAATTATTGCAAAGTACTTTCTTTAGTAAAAAACCAGGATAACCAAATAAGTGGCGTAACTTTTATTGATAAAGAAACGAGCAATATTTTTGAAGTAAAAGCTAAAGTGGTAGTAAATGCAACCGGAGTTTTCGCAGATGATATTTTAAAAATGGATGTGCCTGAAGATCGCTCAATCATTCGACCCAGCCAGGGAATTCATTTGGTATTAGACAATTCATTTTTACAAAGCAAGGATGCCATGATGATTCCGCATACAGATGATGGGCGTGTGTTGTTTGCGATTCCATGGTATCAAAATGTGATAGTGGGAACCACGGATACACCTTTACATACCCATTCGATAGAACCACGAGCCTTAGAGACTGAGGTGGATTTCGTTTTGAATACAGCGGGTAAATATTTATCGAAAGCTCCTTCCAGGAAAGATGTTTTAAGTGTTTTTGCAGGTTTGCGACCACTGGCTGCAACCAATGACAGTGCAGAAAAAACCAAAGAGATTTCAAGAAGCCATAAAGTGATTATTTCAAAAAGTGGACTGGTTTCAGTGATTGGAGGCAAGTGGACTACTTATCGAAAAATGGCCGAGGATACGTTGTCAAAAATAATGCGTGATAAAATGTTACCATTTAGAAAGTGCGTTACAGAAAATTTAAAAATTCATGGTTATGAAATGTCGCAAAGCAAAACAGATGCTCTTTCATTTTATGGCACCGATAAAATTGGAATCGAAAAGTTAATATCTGAAGATAAATCATGGGAAAATTCACTAAACGATAATACGAGCATCACAGAAGCACAGGTAATATGGGCGGTTAGAAATGAAATGGCGCGCACTGTTGAAGATGTACTCGCCCGGAGAATCCGGGTGTTATTTATCGATGCAAGACAGGCTTCCAATCTTGCACCAAAAGTGGCAGAGATAATGATGAAGGAATTAGGGCGGCATGAAGCCTGGAAAAATAATCAAATTCATACTTTCCAAGAGTTGGCAAAAGGATATTTGTTGAATGATGATTAAAGTTTTTCGCATTCATGTGTTAAAGAATAGAATGGAAAAATCACAGGGTTGTTCAAATATTAAATATTTACTATTATGGATACACGAAGAGAATTTCTAAAAAAATCAATGCTACTGTCAGCTGCGGCAGGGATTTCAAGTGCCGTCCCTGCCTCTATCCAAAAAGCGCTGATGATCAATCCTGATCCCGGAAGTTCTTATTTGGATGCGGAGCATGTAGTAATTCTTATGCAGGAAAATCGTTCTTTCGATCATTGTTTTGGCACATTAAGAGGCGTGCGCGGTTTTAACGATCCTCGAGCCATCACATTGCCCGATAATAATTTAGTCTGGCTTCAAAGCAATGACAAGGGTGAAACGTATGCGCCATTTCGATTTGACATCCATGATACAAAAATTACCTGGATGGGCTCTGTTCCTCATTCACGTCCGAGCCAGGTGGATGCAGATAACCGGGGCAAATATGATCAATGGCTGAATGCCAAAAAATCGGGAAATAAAAAGTATGCTGATATGCCGCTTACGCTGGGGCATTATGTTCGTGAAGATCTTCCTTTCAATTACGCCATGGCTGATGCTTTTACGGTGTGTGATCAAAATTTTTCATCTGTAATGAGCAGCACCTGGCCTAATCGTTTTTATCTCTGGAGTGCAACGATTCGCGGAGAAAAGACCGGGGATGCAAAAGCTTACATTAATAATGATGTCCCCTGGGGAGAAGGTCATTGGAAAACATTTCCTGAAAGGCTGGAAGAAAATGATATCTCCTGGAAAATATATCAAAATGACCTTGATACAGGCGGCGGACTTACAGGCGATCAAAGAGCGTGGCTCAGTAATTTTGGTTGTAATCCGCTGGAATTTTTGTCACAATACAATGTAAGATTCTCTTCCCGCTATGTACAAAGTCTGCAAAATCGGGCGACAACACTTCCAGGTGCAATTGCTGATTTGGAAACAAAATTCAATGCAATGTCTGCAACCGACAAGGATTATGAAAAATTGCAAAAGGAAATTGCAAAGAAGAAAGAAGTTTTAAAGGATACAAATGATCAGTTAGTAAGATGGACTAAGGAAAATTTTGAAAAGCTGTCCCAACAGCAAAAAAATATTTATAAAAGGGCTTTTACAACCAATGAAGGCGATGCTGATTTTCATGAACTGACGACATTAAGTTATGAAGATCATGGTGCGAATCGTGAACTTCCTGTTCCCAAAGGAGATTTTTTATACCAGTTTCGTAAGGATGTAGATTCCGGAAATCTCCCAACCGTTTCATGGCTGGTACCTTCTCAAAATTTTTCTGATCATCCAAGCGCACCGTGGTACGGAGTTTGGCTTACTTCAGAAGTTCTCGATATTCTAACCAAAAACCCTGAGGTATGGAAGAAAACAATTTTTATTCTTACTTATGATGAAAACGATGGCTATTTTGATCATATTCCGCCATTCGTAGCGCCCGATCCCAAAGATCCAAAAACCGGCAAATGTTCTCCTGGTTTAAATACTACCGGCGTTGAATACATTCATCGTGAACAGGAAGTAAGCGAAGGGATTTCAAAAAAGAATGCCCGCAGTGGTCCGATTGGCCTTGGTTTCAGGGTGCCGATGATCATTGTCTCGCCATGGAGTCGTGGAGGAAAAGTATGTTCGCAGGTTTTTGATCATACCTCTACTTTGCAGTTTTTGGAAGATTTTTTAAATAAAAAATTTAATAAAGTTATAGAATAAATCGTTTAAGTCGTGAATACCTTTTGATAAATGGGGTCACTCTTAACCATTCTTTCTAGAAGGTTGTGAAATATAGTTTTATCAAATCCCCGTCTGTTAAAGCGATAAAAGAATTCATTCAGATACGCCTG
>DATCFI010000016.1:0-10163 GCA_036509585.1 Hanamia sp.
TTAATTAGTTATGTTTAAAGGTATAAATGCCATTGATTTCGGAAAACGATTTTATGATAATGAAAGTTGTTATTTGTATTTGATAGAACAGAAATGGGGTAAAGGTTTTAGCTGTAGCAGATGTGGTCATGAAAAATATTATAAGGGCAAAACTTATTATCATCGTAAATGCAGAGCTTGTGGTTATGGTGAAAGCGTAACGGCCAATACTGTTTTTCATGGCATGAAGATGCCGATTTTAAAAGCGTTTCACATGATCTTCAGACTTACAGCAAAGAAAAAAGGGATGTCAACAACAGAGTTGGGTAGTGAAGTTGGTGTTCAGCAAAAGACAGCCTGGTTATTTAAGCGCAAAGTTCAGGTAGTTATGAAACAAGATAATCAAGATAAGCTTAAAGGTAATGTGGATGCAGATGAAACAATAGTAGGCGGCTATACAAATAAAAATAAGGGCAGAAGTTTGGCTACAAAGGAAGCTATCCTTTTGGCTACAGAAAAATTGGAAGATGGCAGAACAGGCAATATAAGAATGCAACAGATAGAAAACTTTGAAGCTTTAACATTAAAGTACGCTTTAAAAGATATGATAGAGGATCAGGCAAAGATCAGAACCGACCATCACAGGTCTTATCAACAATTAAAAAACGAAATGAATATAGAAACAGTGCTATCTAATAAGGGGCAATCTCTTGAAGAACTCCATAAACAAATTATGCAGTTTAAAAATTGGTTGAGAGGAATCCATCATAAATGTTCTAAACAACATTTGTTTGCCTATGCCGATGAATATGTTTTTAGATTCAACCGCAGGAATAATCGAAAGGCAATTTTTCAGAAAGTAATTCATAAAATGATGAATCAAATTCCTCACCCTTATCCAGTATTAAAAACTCTTTATGCTTATTCTACCTAATCCTATTAAATAATAATAAATTAAAGATCATGAAAGAAAGATTAAACTATGCGACAGTAGCTCCCAACGCACTAAAAGCAATGCTGGAGCTTGAAAAGTATGTTCATGGTTCCGGGCTTGAACGTCCGTTATATGAACTCGTTAAAACCAGGGCTTCTCAAATTAATGGTTGTGCTTATTGCCTCGATATGCATACAAAAGATGCCCGAAAAGCGGGGGAGACAGAACAACGTTTGTACGCTTTGAACGCCTGGCGGGAAACGCCCTTTTATACCGACCGCGAACGTGCTGCATTAGAAGGGACGGAGGCGCTCACGGTGATTTCAGAAAATGAAGTACCAGATGCCTTATATGATTCAGTTTGTAAACATTTTAATGAAAAAGAAATGGTTGCACTAACTATGGCGATTATTGCTATCAACGGATGGAATCGCCTGGCGATTAGTTTTCGTACCGTTCCGGGAAGCTATACTCCACAATAAGAAGAAGCTATTGCAAAAAGTTTCAGTCTGAATGCCTGCCGGCTGAATCTGTTCAAACCGGCCTACATCCAGGCAGGTGTGAGAAAAGTTAGTCTTAAAAATAAAAAATATTATTATGAAAAGTGAACAATTGTACTCAATCCCAACGAGGGAAAATTCTGAAATAAGAGCCAAAGCGGCTCCCGAAATAATGGACGCCTGGCGCAATTTCAGCAAAACGGTTTTTAAAGCCGGAGCGCTTGATGAAAAAACAAAACAACTAATCGCTGTGGCAGTAGCGCATGTTACCCAATGCCCTTATTGTATCCACAGCCACACCGAACAGGCCATGAGAAAAGGTGCAACCACAGAAGAAATTATAGAAGCGGTATGGGTTGCCGCCGAAATGAAAGCCGGCGCCGCGTATTCTCATTCTGCATTGGCAATGGATGAAATAATGGCGATTGAGAAGGCGAAAGTTGGATAAAAACAGTTTTTCTGTTTCTAATAATTAATTCAGTCTTTTTTAGTCACAATTATAAGGCTATACAGGCGCAGCTCGTTTTGAATAAATGAGCTACTGAGAATTATTGCCTGTACCCACTGCGAAATCCGGCATTTTTTCCTACTGAAGCTTGGATTGAGTCTTCATCAGTTTAATAATTATTTTATGCCTAAAACCATCACATCCGAACAAAAAAGATTAAAAGAAAATTACTCCAAAACCAAAAAATGGCTGAAGTGGGGGCCTTATTTATCCGAAAGACAATGGGGCACAGTAAGAGAGGATTATAGTGCGGGTGGAGATGCGTGGAATTATATTACGCACGACATGTCCCGCTCCAAAGCGTATCGTTGGGGCGAGGATGGAATTGCAGGAATATCTGATGATAAGCAACGGATTTGTTTTGCCATCGCTTTATGGAATGGTAAAGATGAAATTTTAAAAGAAAGGCTTTTTGGGCTTACTCCAAAACACGGCAATCATGGCGAAGACGTGAAAGAATTGTATTACTATCTGGATAATACACCCACACATTCTTACATGAAATATTTGTATAAATATCCACAGGCCACATTTCCATATAATGAATTGGAACAAAAAAATAAAATCCGAAGTAAGAACGAGGATGAGTACGAAATCAATGATACCGGCGTATTTAATGAGAACCAATATTTTGATGTTTTTATAGAATATGCAAAAAATAATGAAGAAGATATTTGTATTAAGATTTCCATTCACAACAGGTCACAACAAAATGCACCGGTTACTGTATTACCCACTTTATGGATGCGGAATTTATGGTCTTATGGATTGATAAATGAAAAGCCGGTTATCAAATTGATTGAAGAAAATACCGGTGATGGCGTAGTGAAAATCAGGGATACCAAAATGGGAGAATATTCACTTTATTTTCAAAAACCGGATAAAGTTTTGTTTACTGAAAATGAAACCAATAATCAACGGTTGCACAATGTTCCTAATAAAGAACCTTATGTAAAAGATGCTTTTCACGAAGCTGTTATTACCAATAATTTTGAAATATTTGACCATAAAAAAAACGGTACCAAATGTGCGCCATTATATTATTTTGATGTGGAAGCAGAGAGTTTTGTTACCATTAAATTGCGTTTGAGTAAAGAAGAAATCCATGAACCACTTACTAAAAGTTTTGATGAAATATTTGCCCAACGCTTACATGAAGCCGATGAATTTTATGGCCAGTTGATTACCACAAAAAATGAAGATTTAAAAAATATTCAGCGCCAGGCATACGCCGGTATGCTGTGGAACAAGCAATTTTATTATATTGATATTCCCGATTGGCTGAGAGGTGATGCCGGACAGCCATCGCCACCCGAACAAAGAAAACATGGGCGCAATAGTGAATGGGAAACTTTAAATAATGAAGATATTATTTCCATGCCGGACAAATGGGAATATCCGTGGTATGCTGCATGGGACCTCCCTTTTCATTGTATTCCTTTTGCCTCTCTCGATGCGCAATTTGCCAAAGACCAATTGGTATTGCTGTTGAGAGAATGGTATATGAATCCTTATGGCCAGATACCCGCGTATGAATGGAATTTCAGCGATGTAAATCCGCCGGTGCAGGCGTGGGCCTGTATGCAGGTTTACAAAATAGATAAAGAAAGAACCGGCATCGGCGATACCTTATTTTTAGAAAGAACTTTTCAAAAGCTGCTCATCAATTTTACCTGGTGGGTAAATCGTAAAGACACGCTGGACAACAATGTTTTTGAAGGCGGTTTTTTAGGCCTTGATAATATCGGGGTTTTTGACAGAAACAATGTGCCCGGTGGCGGACGACTTGAGCAGGCTGATGGCACCGCATGGATGGGAATGTATTGTCTGGATATGCTGGAAATAGCGCTGGAACTGGCTCAAACCAATAAGGCTTATGAAGATTTGGCAACAAAATTCTTTGAACATTTTACTTATATCGCCGCTTCCATCAATCATATCCGCGAAGATTTTAAAGGAGCGTGGGACGAAGAAGATGGTTTTTTTTATGATGTGCTGAAGATGCCCGACAGAAGTTTTATACCGGTAAAAGTGCGCTCTTTGGTGGGTCTTACTTCCTTATTTGCCGTGCAAGTGATAGATAAATCGTTGTTGAAAAAACTTCCTGATTTTCATCGCAGGCTGAAATGGTTTGTAAGATACCAGCAAAAAAATGACCAATACCAGGTGATAGAAGACATTGGTAAAAAAGGAAAAATCCTGCTTTCTCTTGCGCCTCATAAAAGGCTAAAAAAAATCTTATGCGCCCTGCTTGATGAAAAAGAATTTTTATCGTGTGGAGGAATCCGTTCGCTTTCAAAAATTCATGAAGAGCCTTATAAAATAAATATTGATGGCAAAGAATTTGGTTTAAATTATCAGCCCGGCGATTCCAATTCCTCACTCTTTGGCGGCAACTCCAACTGGCGCGGCCCCGTATGGATACCGATGAACTATTTGCTGGTAATGGCTTTAGAAAAATATTACCAATATTTCGAAGAAGAATTACAGTTAGAAATGCCCTCTCATTCCGGGAATATGGCCAGCCTGGAAACCGTAGCCAGCGAACTCCGAAAACGCCTCACGGAAATTTTTACAAAAGACCTTGAAGGAAAGAGAAAGGTAAACGGCCAAACCGGTTTATTCAACCATGATGAACATTTTAAAGACCTGGTTTTATTTTACGAATTTTTTAATGGAGATAATGGAAAAGGTGTAGGCGCTTCACACCAAACAGGATGGACGGGGGTGATAGCGGAGGTGATAAGATGTAGGGAGAAGGAATGAGAAAATAAGGAAGGCATATAATGAAGGCATCTGTATCTGGAAATCCTAAGCCAGTAAAAAAGGCTACTAAAAAATCTTTAAAGAAAAAATAAAGTTATCATGAATAAAACTGAAAAAAAAGAACAGGTTCAAAAGTTAGTTGATGAATTTTTGAGTACAACTGATATAGATACACTGGTTGAATTACACTCTAAAATTATAACTGAAATAGCATTATGTGGATATGATGATAATTTGAATTTAGTTTATGCAGGGATTCAGGAATGGTCAAAAGATTTACTGAATTATATATTAGCAGTAAAAGTACACGAATTAAATCCAGATTTAATAGACTTTACTAGACTTTCTTTAGTAGGATTAATAAACTTTGTTGATATGTCTCTTTTACCCGATTAATTTTGTTTCAACTTCTTGGTCTAACATGCACTAAGTATCCTGTGCCACGAACCATTGCGAGGGCGATGAACAACCTATATCAATAAGTTCCTATCCGTTTTAAGAAGTTTTTCACACTTAGCTCAAGCTGATCAGCCGCTTCTGAAAATTTCTTTTTATCTACGTCAAGTACGCCAACTCTCTCAATTTCTTGAAAGTTTTTGCCGTAAGAGTCTGCAAAGCTAACTCTAAGAAATACAACTAATGATCTAATATTATGAGCACCATGATAAATTGAAAATTTTTGTCCAAATCCGCCATTTTTAAAAAATGGAACATTCTTAGCAAGCAATGGGCCTTTGTTATTAAACTCAAGATCATTCATTATATCGTTCACTTCATACTTAGAAGTTAAAGTATAAATTATTGCTTGTTTCATAATAGACCCCGCAGAATATGAACGTATATTTACAAAATAAGCCATTGAATCGTTTTTTAAATAATCTAATACAATACCTATACTATCATCAAAAGAGATGTAGGGATTATCACCTTGAATAATTGTGGTTTTTCCATTTACAGAATCTTTTATAAGTTTATTTAAGGCGACAAGTTCTCTTTTAGCTGAATCATAGCCTAAGCTATATTTCCCAATTGCGTCTCCAATTCCTGTTAGTATTTCTGTATTACTTTTTTTTACTCTGTCATCTGCTATTGAATCTCTAATATGATCTCTTTCATCCCTTTCATTTTTTGCTAATTTCTTATTTATTTCTGCTTCTTGACGATTATTGCTTTCAACAATAAAAGCCGTTACAGTTAAAACTATCAGCATGCCAAAGGTTATCCAAGGCCTTAACTTGAATTTTTCCGGGAATAATTTATCTATTTGAAATATCCCTACTATCAAGGTGACAATTAATAAAAAATAGCCCATCGCAGTTATTTTAGCATTAAGTATATAAAGTTAAATTAACTTTTCCAAGTGGGCTTAAACCGATTGCGGCTTTTATAAAACTATCCAGAATGAATATAAAAAGAGGGGTATAAATTTGAGAGCAACTCCCCAGCTATTCTTAGCATGTTTGAAATTAAAAAGAAGCGCTATCCTGAGTTTGCAACTCAGGATAATATATTTTTAGAAACAGAAATCTTAGTTATTTGCCTGCCTGACCGGTAGCTACCCTGTACACACATCTTTTTAAAGTGCTGTAAATGAATGTATTAAAAAAGTGAGTTTTTTCATGCAATTTTAAAAATAAAATTTTTTGGGCACTGTTTTTCAATCAATTGTAAAATGCATTTTGCTACCCATGGCTCCATTTCGTACTTGTGTGTACAGGGTAGCTGACGGTAGGCAGGTTAGTTTACTGTGAGTGTTTAATTTTCGTTTGTACATTACTGTTATGGACAACAAAGAAATAAGAAGCCAGCAGAAATGCTTTCCTTCGTTACACCAAATGAAAAGCGGTTCAAGAAACCAACAGGGAAATAAAATACGAATACCCATCACATCATTTTCAAAAAACCCCGGAAACATTTTTTAATTTTAAATAATGAAAGAAAATTCAGTAAAACTATTTGAGCAAAAACAAGTACGCACTCATTGGGACGAAGAACGTGAAAAATGGTATTTTTCAATTGTTGATATTGTTGCTATTCTCGCGGACCAACCTAGCCATCAGGGAGACAGAAATTATTGGAAAGTATTGAAGAGCAGACTTTTAAAAGAGGAAAATGAACCGGTTACAATTTGTAACCGGTTGAAATTAATCGCCGAAGATGGTAAAATGCGTTTAACAGATGTAGCCGATACCGAACAAATATTTCGTTTGGTATGCTTCTAATTGTCTGAATTTGGATTTGATGGATTAAGAAAATTAAAGGATTATAAAATGGAAAAAGAAAAAATAGAGGATGAGTTAACCTATAAAATAATTGGATGCGCTATGAAAGTGCATACCACTTTAGGCAATGGTTTTCAGGAAGTGATTTATCAACGTGCTTTAGCAATTGAAATGCGAAAAGCTAATATAAATTTTGTGAGAGAACTGGAAATGCAAATTTTCTATGAAGGCGAAGAAATAGGAACCCGAAGAGTTGATTTTTTAATAGAAAATGAAGTTGTGGTGGAATTAAAGGCATTGATTGCATTAGAAGATGTGCATCTTGCACAAGGTTTAAATTATTTGGTAGCTTATAAATTAGATAAGGGCTTATTAATAAATTTTGGAGCAAAGAGTTTAGAAGTCAAAAGGTTGCGACATCCGCTAAACAAAATGCCAAAAACTATCCCTGGTCATCAATCCTTTAATCCGCCAATCTAATAAATCCCAATTCAGACAAATGGAATAAAAAATGGAACAAGCAAAAGTGAAAACATGGAAACCATCCACTCCCTAATTTATACCAACCTTTCCTCCATCATTCCTTTCCACCCAGTAAATCCACTTTTTACATCGCTATAATCATGCATCACCCGGCTGAAATTATCATGGTCTTTGCTTAGATAATCCTGCTTACCTGTAGTTTTTATTTTGGTAAGAACGGCTTCAATTTCTGTTAATCCTTTTCGCAGGGCATCCATAGATTTTTCAAAATGCCAGATGTAGGTGGCTTCCTCACTGTTGAGTGTTTCCCAAACAATGTGATATTTTTTATCGCCGCTTAATAAAAATAAAAAAGAAAAAGGAGATAATACAAACCGGATTTTGAGAACAGAAGATAGATGTTGCGAAGAAAGCCAGGTAAGCTGGTGATAGTGCTTTGAATCTTTTACACTGAGTATATCTTTTATTAAATCCTGTTCGGACTTAAATAATTTGCCTGTAATGTTATTGTCTTTTGCCGTTAAACTATCCAGAGTATGTACAACCGATGAGCCTTCAGTATTTCCTTTAAAAGCAAGAATGTCCTTTTTCACAAATTCAAAACGCACAGTATCAATAAGGCCGTTGTTTATTTTATCAATGTCTTCAGAAAGCGCTTTTTTAGAAATAATTTGTTTTTCTAAATAGTTGATTTCAATTAATGCGGCAATCATTTTTTTCTTCAATACTTTGCTGAAGTAATTTTTAATCGCTTCAAATTCGGGCCTTATGTCGGAGTTCTCAATTTCAAAAGTAATTTCATGGCCAACCTCTTCGATAAATAAAGTAAAGGAAACAAAACCATTTAAAAATTGAATTTTATTAAAAGGAACTTTTACGTTTTTAAACAATGACTTTGCAATTGGTTCTGCAATTGGCTTTTCAATCGGACTTGTGATAATTTTTTCTTCTGACCTGGTAATTTCGTAATGAACTTTAGGTTCTGATAGTTCTTGTAAGAAAGATATTTTTTTAAGCGCTACTGCGCGCAATAAATTGCCGGTATCAATAGCCCGGAATCTAATTTTATCAATTATTAAAAACTGAAAAGAAGCTTGTATACTGTTATTAATTTCCTGCTGGGCATTGTAATCTATAATCTCTGTCATTAACTCAGCATTGTCTTCATCATAATTCAAAACCCTTATTTTCCATGCAGTGTTCTCTTTGAACTTTTCAATTTCCATTGGCAAATCCAAACTACTTATTGGTAAAATACAGTCGTCTGAATTTACATAAACCTTATCTTCATTAAATAATAAAATCAATTCATCAAACTTTTGCAACTGGCCTGCATTCATTAGTTTTTTATAATACCGGTTTCGCTGGCGGAATTGTTTTTCCAAATAATCAATATTGATATCCCTGTAATCATAAATGACGGGAGTAATCACTTCACGCTGCACTCTTCCGATATATTGTATCAGTTTGCCTTCAAACGCAAAGGGATATGCCAATATCAAACATTCTAATTTGTCTATATCTGCTCCTTCGCCGAGGAACTGTCCTGTAGAAATCAATACCTGGAAATGGCCTTCATTAATTTGCTTCAGTTTTGAGTTCCGTGCTGATTGCGAATCTTCACCAGAAATTGTTATCACTTCATAACTATTTTTAAGGTATTGATGTAGGGTGTCAATGTGAGATTTCCGTTCTGTGAGTACTAAAATTATCCTGCCATTGTTTGCTTCTCTTTTAATATCATCAACAATGAGTTTATTTCTTGCAGAATCATGAATGAGTATTTGGTACAGCGTTTCAGACTTGTCTGTTGTGTAATTAAAGGGAACCGACAAACCGGTTTCCCTTATAATTACTGATATCTTTTTGGAAGGTGAATTATCTTCTGAAGAAAATTTTACTTCATGGATTACGTCACCGATATGAATGAAAATAAGTTTTTCATCATTGTTTTTCCTGATGGGTGTTGCAGTTAATCCGTACAAATAATAAGACGAAAAATTCCTGATAACCTGCCTGAATGTTTTGGCCGGAACATGATGGCATTCGTCAATTATTATGAGTCCGAAAGAATTGAATAGCTCATTTTCAGAATTGATAGTAGCAAGGCTTTGTATCATTGCAACTGTAATATGTGTACCGATTTTCTGTTGCCCGGATTCGATTTTTCCAATAAACGGTTTCGCAATTCCCAGAAATGATTGAATACGTTCTATCCATTGGTCAAACAATTGTTTGCGATGTACAATAATTAAAGCGGGTTGTTTTTTGTTGGCCACAATGCCAAGCCCAATCAGCGTTTTGCCAGAACCCGGCGGCGCCGATATAATTCCTATCTCTTTTTTATCGGTATAATTAACCGCTTCCTGCTGATAGTCATGCAAAGTAGCTTTGAAAGAAAAATTAATTTCAGTAAGTTTTTTACGCTCATCAACAAGCAGGTATTTTATTTTTTTCTCTTTGCAAAAAAGAATCAGTGTGCGGGCAAAACCTTTCGGCAATAAAACCAAATCATGTTTTTCTTCCAACATTCTAAAATAAGGTTCAGTACCAAAAGTGTTTTTACCCAGTTTCTTTTTGATGATATAATCTGAGTTAGCAAAGTTGAGGTTATCTCTTAAAAAACTTACCAGTTCAGGAGTTAATTGTTTTTTTGAAATTGCAATTTGATTATTTAATATAATCCGGATTTCATTTTCATTTGATAAAGATTCACCTGAAATTATTTTGGTATCAGGAGCTGAGCCTGCAATGGAATTGAAGACATTCTC
>DATCFI010000017.1:0-22299 GCA_036509585.1 Hanamia sp.
GCGTTCCCTTTTTAGATTTTAAATACGAAATAACTAAAAGCCGTTTCGTCTCCTGACTATCTTTTGAACCTCTCTTTTTTTGCATACACAAATATACAAAATAAAATCTTAGCATATCACTAAATTATGCTCCCATTAATAATATCTTATTACTCAGCACAGCCTGCTACGGATGCCATCCAGGCAGTAATGCCTTGCAAAATATTTTGGATTTACTTTTCTGCATTTGAAAAACTATATGCTGAAATTCCAAATCTGAATATTTTTTTCAAAAGCATATCGGAATCTACGCTGTTAAACAAAATAAAGGACAATGATTTTTTAAATTTTGGCAATGCCAAAACAAAGTATGGTGAATTTGTAAGACGATATCCTGTATTAGCTCTACAAGTCCCGCAACAATACATCGCTTCTTACCTAAAAATCACTCCGCAATCTTTAAGCAGAATCAGGAATGAACTTGTAAAAAAAAAGTAAAATTTAATCCAATGACGGTGTTCACCAACGTATGCCATTGTAAAGGACCCTTTAATCCTTTGATACTTTAAAATGAAATCAGTCCTATTATATATTATACTCTTTGCCTCATCAATATTCTTTTGGCAATGTAAAGATTCTAACAATTCTTCGCAGGAAAAAAAATGGAATTGGAAGTTTCGAATATTATAAAATCAAAATCCCTTTTTTCTGATTCTTTGAACTGGAATCAAATAAATGATAGTTTGTCTTTATTACCGTTCGGAAAGAATGATACCGAAAACAATCAATTAATTTTCAAGTTTTTTACAAATAAGTTAAGAAAGGCTGGCGATAAACACTCATTTTTTCTTACCCAGGCACAAATGAAATCCATCATGAAAACCAACCCGGAACCAATGGAACCTGAAGGAAAATATTTAGGTGATGGTATTGGTTTAATCAAAGTGCCACATTATGCACCTTTTGCATCGCCAGATCTTACACAATCAGATTTTGCAAATGACATTCGTTTTCAAATAAAAAGAATTGATACGCAAAATGAAATTAATAGTTGGATTGTTGATTTAAGAGGCAATACGGGTGGAGACATGTGGCCTATTTTAGGAGGTTTGAATGCTCTTATAAAAGATGGCATCGTTGGATATTTCGTTAATACGAAAAAACATAATGAGTTTGCATGGGAAAGTAATAATGGTGAAATTGCTTTTACACACGTATCAATAAACACCTATAAAGTAAAAAGACTTCCACTAAAAATTGCCATTTTAATTGATTCAAAGACAGCCAGTACTGGAGAGATGACTGCAATTTCATTTATAGGACTTCCTAATGTTAAAGTATTTGGACAACCTTCCGCCGGATTCGTAACTGCCAATGCCAGCACTAATTTATCTGACGGAACAGTATTAAGTTTAGCGGGCTTGAATGTAGCCGACAGGACACATAAAATATATTCGGATAAAATTATTCCTGACGTGATTGTAGATACACGAACTAATTCTAATGTTGATGAAACATTGGACCTAGCTAAGAAATGGATTTTAGAAGCTGATAGTAAATAACGGTATACAATACTCGCATTTAGGCAAGCATGGCTGACGAGCGAACAATGAGCAGTAGAATACATCTCAGAGTATAATAAAATAAAAAAAATCTTTTCTTAAAAAGAATATTTTTTTTTGATGTTAAAATTTCGTTTTGTGAATGAGAGCAACCATGAGTTTTTTTGTACAGTAGAACAACAAAAAATCAAGATTCTTATTTAAAAATTGGATGACATCTGTTTCTACGAAAGTTGTTCCCTATTAATATCTATTTCGCGAAAGCGATTTATTTAATGGCAATCAACTTTCGGCTACTTTTGAGAAAGGCACAAGCAAAAAAAACTAAAATAATCATGGGATTGATAAAGGTTAACGGCATAAATTTAAATATGAGTGTACAAGGCGACGGACATCCTTTGATACTTATACACGGTATTGGAGGAGACCGTACTCAAATGGAAGTGATAACAAAGCCGCTTTCCAAATATTTCAAAACCATTGCATTGGATTGCAGGGGCCATGGAAAATCTGATAAACCCGACCATTACACTTTGCATGACCACGCAAATGATATTTTGGGAATTATGGATTATTACCAAATACAAACAACTTATTTACTTGGCGTATCAATGGGTAGCTACATATCGCAAGCGGTTGCTATTGCTGCTCCGCAAAGAATAGAGAAGTTAATTCTTACGGTGCCGAAATCAAACGGTTTAACATCCTCGCTACAGAGGTTAATGAAAGAACATGCAAAGGATTTGGAAGGATTCTACACCCAATGATTTCAGGCATTCATACACCTCTGTAGGAGTAAGATCATTTGTTTAAATAAATCAATTCAAACTATCAATTTCACTTATGCGCATCATTAAAATTTTCATTATTTCATTTTTTGTTTTAAGCACTTCTGTTTACGCCGGGGCGCAGCAAAAAATCACACTTACTATTGAAAACGCCAACGCGCTGTCGCCGGTTAAAAATCTTTACAAGGCTGGTGACCCCTTATTTCAGTATTACGGACGAATTCAAAAAACAAATGTTGATTTGCCCCGCTTTTGGTCTTCGGGCGTTTATATCAAAACAAAATTTGATGGAAATAATTGTTCATTCTTTTTAAACGACCAGGTTTTGTATGGCAACGTGCATAACTACGTGGAATTGATTGTTGATGGGGAAACATTTCGTTTTCAAACAAAATTCGCAGCCAATAAAATCACACTTAAAGGCTTAAAAAAAGGAACTCATACTATTACAATTTGCAAAGACACCGAATCAGGACAGGGGTATCTGGAATTTGCCGGAATAGCCTGTAACAAATTATTACAATTACCCGAAAAGCCTTTAAGAAAAATTGAATTTATCGGCAATTCAATCACCTGCGGATATGGCGATGATGCTTCTGAAATTGCCTGCCACAAAGGGCAATGGTATGATCAGCATAATGCGTACATGGCTTATGGGCCCTTAACCGCACGGGCGTTGAATGCACAATGGGAATTAACGGCTGTTTCGGGAATTGGAATGATACACAGTTGCTGCGGAATGAAAATTCTGATGCCGCAGGTTTATGACAAAATAGATTTACGCGATGATTCCATTGCTTATGATTTCAAAGATTACATGCCTGAACTTGTAACTATTTGCCTCGGCCAAAATGATGGAATACAGGATTCAGCAGCGTTTTTCAGCGCTTATCTTCAGTTTATAAAAACAATAAGAAGTAAATATGCAAATGCTGGAATCCTGCTACTCACCAGCCCAATGGCAGATGCAAAACTGAGAGCGGTTTTAAAAAATTATCTTTCGTCAATTGAAGATTATTTACATAAAAATGGAGATCAAAATATTTACAAATATTTTTTCGAAAATCAATACAATCATGGTTGCGATAACCATCCAGATATAAAGGAACATCAACAAATCTCCGATCAAATCGTTCAATTCATTCAAAAAAATCAGTTACTTCAATAATAGGTGGTACTTGCATCGTTCATAAAGGCCGTTTTTAGCAAACGAACAACCCAATAGTTGTCGGGAAACGAAGATTTTCATTTATCTGTTATTACCTTTATCGCGTTTAAAAAATTATTTATGCTAAAAGTAGGCGTATTTGGAACAGGCCATTTGGGCAAGTTCCATTTGAACAACTGGAAAGAAATAGGAGACGTGAAATTGGTCGGCTTCTTTGACCCCTCAGATGAAACAGCAAAGGAGATCAGAAAAGACTACGGAATCAAAAGATTCAAAGATGCTGATGAATTAATCCAGGCGTGCGATATTGCTGACATCGTAGCGCCTACTACGGCCCATCACGATTTATGTAAGAGAGCGATTTTACAAAGCAAACATGTCTTTATAGAAAAGCCATTAGCCAATACGATGGCAGAAGCAAAAGAAATTGTAAAGCTTGCCAAAGAAGCAAATATAAAATTGCAGGTAGGACATGTGGAGCGATTTAACCCCGCGTTGCTGGCTGCAAAAGAATATAAACTGCAACCGATGTTTATAGAAGTGCACAGGCTGGCACAATTTAACCCGCGCGGTACAGACGTGAGCGTGATACTGGATCTAATGATTCATGACATCGACATTATTTTATCACTTGTAAAAAGTGACGTACGAAATGTATCTGCAAATGGCGTCAATGTGCTTAGCGACACGCCGGATATTGCCAACGTGAGAATTGAGTTCGATAACGGGTGCGTAGCCAATCTTACTTCATCGAGGATTAGCATGAAAAAAATGCGGAAAATGCGTCTGTTTCAAAAAGATTCATATATCGGCATCGATTTCCTCGACAAAAAAACAGAAATCATAAAATACAAATCGCCCGATGATACGAACGTATTCTCATTTGACATAGAAACCAATCACGGCAAAAAAACAATTGCTATTGCTTCGCCTGTAGTAAAAGAAAACAACGCAATATTAATGGAATTGCAAAGTTTTGTAAATTCCATCAAAACCAACAAACCTACCATCGTTAGTGAGATCGATGGCTACCGCGCCATGGAAGTCGCACATTTAATTCTTGATAAAATAAGCCATAACCAGATCACCTAAATCCTAACTCTTTCAATTTGCAAAAGCGGTTACATATTGGATTTTATGTATTGGGCGATTTAGTTGCTGCTGCAGCAGCGTGGATTATTTTTTATTGGATTCACCGAAAGCTAGGATATGAACATTTTCATTTCAGCAGGAAATTTTTAGCCGGACTGGCGCTTTATCCTTCAGGCTATTTCGTATTGCACCATCTCTTTGGAAATTACAAAGGCCTTTATTACAAATCGAGACTACTTGAATTACTATCCACATTTTTAAGTGCATTTTTAGGAAGCATCATCTTATTTTTTATATTTCTTTTATATAAAAAAAATCAGAATCTTTCTACCTTTTATGGCCAGTTTTTTATTCTTTTCGGCCTACAGTTTTTCATCACCTACATCACAAGGTATTTCTTTTTAAGCAAGGCTCACAGCCAATTACAAAAAGAAGAAATCTGGTTCAATACGCTCATTATTGGCAGCAGCACCAAAGTACACGAGCTGTTTACTTCAATAAATACCAACCAGGAAAAAACGGGCTATCGTATATGCGGCTATATTTCTACTGATAGCGAAAATGATATCGTATCAAATGGAAAAATTATTTTTTTGGGAAAGACGGATCAAACAAAAAATATCATTGATAAATTAGACATTAATGAAGTGATCATCGCATTGAAAAATGAGGAAAGAGATGAACTGGAAAAGATTCTTCAGATACTTGCTGAGAAACAAGTAAAAGTAAAAATGATGCCCGATAAAGTGGATATTTTAACCGGAAATGTGAGAACTACCAACATCATGGGAACTCCGCTAATAGAGATTCATACCGGGCTCATGAACCCGTGGCAGCAAAATGTGAAACAATTAGTTGATATCATCCTCTCAGTTTTAGGGTTGATTACGCTGTCGCCACTAATGATCTACGCAGCAATCAGGACAAAACTATCTTCGACAGGCACTATATTTTATTCGCAGGAAAGAGTCGGGCATAAAGGAAAAATATTTCAGATTCACAAGTTCAGGTCAATGGCGATGAACGCCGAAGAAAATGGCCCGATGCTGAGTAGTGACCAAGATGAAAGAATTACTAAATGGGGGCGGATCATGCGCCGGTGGCGTCTTGACGAACTACCTCAGTTATGGAACGTAATTAAAGGAGAGATGAGCCTTGTAGGCCCACGGCCGGAAAGGAAATATTATATTGATCTAATCACCAAAGATCATCCGGAATACAAATTGCTTCTGAAAGTAAAACCCGGGATCACCAGTTGGGGTATGGTAAAATTCGGTTACGCCGAAAATGTGAAAGAAATGACCGAACGCATGCAATACGATATTATCTACATCGAAAATATTTCCCTGGCATTGGATTTTAAAATAATGATTCATACGATACGGATCATTTTGTTGGGAAAGGGAAAGTAAGGCAGAGACTGGTTTTGATAGTAAAGGAACAAATAAATACAATTTCAATTTTCTATAAATACAAAGTTTATTGACATGACCCAGTTTCCGAACAGTGAAATTAATTCACATACAACTACTGTAGTTTATTTTATCATCAATAACGATATTCATAATAATGATATCAAACAACACGAACGCGCAAATGAAAAAAAATCCAACCTTGAACCACATAGCGTTATATGTTTATAATCTGCAAACGAGCACCGATTTCTATAACAATATTATAGACCTCGAAAGTATTCCCGAGCCTTTTCATAATGGTCGCCACGAATGGTTCAGGATTGGCGACCACAGCCAGTTGCATTTGATAGGAGGCGCTAAATCCATCTCAGAGCATGATAAAGAGTCACATCTTTGTTTCAGCGTTTCGTCTATGGAAGATTTTATAGAAAATCTAAATAAAAATAAAGTTTGGTACGGGAACTGGCCGGGTGAACCCAATAAAATAACCACAAGACCTGATGGTGTTCAACAAATTTTTTTAAAAGACCCGGATGAATATTGGATAGAAATAAATAATGACAGTTATTAAACTTCTTTTGGGCCAGACGGAGAACGTCAGATTATGAAATCAACGTTCTTTTTTAGATCAGGCCGAAATGAAAAAGATAAAGAATCTGTAGATTGTTCAAATAATAATCTCTCCCTAAAAACACCTTTTTTACCTACCAATTACTATTATTGCAATACTCACAAATATCACCGCTTTAAAAAGACTATTTACTGCTAAAAAAGCTTTGAAAAAAAGATAAAATATGAATCCGTTTTTTATTAGACTTAACTTTTTTGTGCTTCTGTTCGTTTTTGCTATTCCTGTTTTTGCACAGATGACTTCGCCAGCTGACACCTTTCCTCTCCCGAAGAAAGAGGTGTATAGTTTATTTTACGTTCAAAGGCAACCTAATACCAATACTATCATGATAGACCGGAACATTAAAGACGGCGAGCTGGATTTGAATCACCCCGTGCATGTTTATTGGAGAAGATATGCAGAAAAAGGTCAGATCGAAGAACTGAGCTGGATACAACGAACGTTCGCTTATGGTATGGATTCAAAAAAAATTTCAGACAATGCTTATGAACTGAATTTTGTTTCTTATAAGAAGCGGAAATTCTCGTTAGAGAAAGACACTGAAGGGTTTTGGCACGTATTTACTACCCTCAGCGATGGTAAAAGAATTATACTTAAAAGAATTTATATACATATAAATGGCGGAAGTTTTTGGAGTCCTAATATAGAATATGCTGAATTAAAAGGGATAATGCCTGGCACCAACCAGGAAGTACGGGAACGAATGAAAATCAAATAATCAATATAGAATCAGACAGAACAACAAATGACAAATAATTTTTACTATTAAAAAAAATCCGTGATGCCAATAGCAAATCACGGATTTTTTATATCATAATTTTAAATTAATTACCATCCGCCACTGGCACCGCCGCCACCACCGCTGCCGCCGCCAAATCCTCCGAAGCCACCGCCTCCGCCCCCTCCAAATCCGCCTCCGCCGAAACCTCCGCCTCCGCCACCGCCAAGCATATTACCCAATAGGAACCAGGGTACCCCACTCAGAAAACTTCGTGACCCTTTCCCGCTCATATAAGAACCCCCGCCGCCGCCACCACCGCCGCGCCCGGAAAAGACAAACAGAATGACAAGAAAAATAACAACAAGAAGAATGATGCTACCCACGGGCGAGCCTTTCTTTCCAGCATTTGGATCCGCTTTGTATTCACCCGCGGCAGCCTGTATGATAGCATCTACAGCGTTATTGAAACCAGCATAATAATCCTCATTCTTAAAGAATGGAATCATCCTTTCATTAATGATCTGTCCACAAAGCATGTCGGGCAATACGCCTTCCATCCCATAGCCGGTTTGTATATTTGCTTTACGATCTGCTTTTGAAACAAGAATGACCACTCCATTATTTTTCCCCTTCACTCCTATACCCCAATCACGCAAATATTTCAAAGCAACCTGTGCCACATCATAACCCTGTAAATCCGGAACAGTAATAATTACAATCGCTGATGAAGTGGAATCATTATACGCGTCAAGTTTCTGCTCTAATGCCTGCTGCTGAAAAGGAGCAAGCAACTGGGCAAAATCATTTACTGCTCTTGGTGGCTCTGGTTTTTTTTCAATATTCTGAGAAAAGCCGTATTGAAAACCAACAAAACAAAAAAGCAATAAAAATATTTTTTTCATGAATGAGTGGTTACTTTTTATTTTCCAAAAACAATTTCATCAGGAAGTTCGTTTCTGTCAACATCTTTTTTGTAGGGGAAATGAGTTTTAAGGGCTTCGCCAATTTTAAAGATACTGGTAGTAATACCAGCCACCACGCTGTCTTTACTAAATACCTTGAGAATTTCATTTACCTCATTTTTCCAATGCTTGTTACCAGTAGCTTCGTGAATTCCTTTATCGGCAAAAATGGCCAATTGTTTATCTTTTATAGCAATATAAAAAAGTACCCCGTTACGTAATTCCGTTTTTTCCATCTGCAACTTTGTGAAAATTTCTACTGCCCTGTCCAGAGCATCTACGTATTTGCACCGGCCTTCCACAAAAACACGGATCTCCCCACTGGTCTGCATTTCAGCTTCTTTTATCGCATGAACAATCTTTTCATTTTCTTCCGGAGAAAAGAAAGGTTTTTTTCGTGAGAATCGCCACATACCGGTTTCGGTTTATTTTATATTGAATTGTACGTCAGGCGCTTTTTCGCTTCCGGGATCTGCCTTATAGAATGGCTTCTCGTGATACCCAAAAATACCAGCAAATATATTATTAGGGAACCTCTTTACCCTCAAGTTATAATCCTGAACCGCGGCATTAAAATCCTGCCGTGCTACATTTATCCTGTTTTCAGTACCTTCTATCTGGGTTTGAAATCCCTGGAAAGCGGCAGTTGTCTTCAAGTCTGGATAGTTTTCAACAACGGCTAGCAATTTACTGAAAGAACTTTGCAAACCGGCCTGGGCATTCTGATAGGCTTCCAATGATTTAGGATCGTTTGCATCTACAGTAATGGAAGTCGCTTTTGCACGTGCTGCCACCACTTCTGTTAGAGTTCCTTTTTCAAAGTTGGCTGATCCTTCAATTGTTTTGATGACGCTGTTATATAAATCAGTTCTTCTCTGGTAGTTGGTTTCCACATTACTCCATTTGGTTTTCACCTGTTGATCAACACCGATTAGATTATTGTAAGCACTACATCCCCAAAAAAACAGGATGACGATAATTCCGAGAATAATAAAGAGGATGCTTTTCGATTTCATAATTTTTGTTTTATTTTAAAAAAATTAAAGATAACAGATATTTTATAATGTATGTTCTTTACTTATCTATATTATTTCTTTTTTATAATTTCAAATTCAATTGTTTCTTGCGCATCTTCACTTACAATTTTCTGCGTCAGCTTAGCAAACTTTTAAATCCGCCCTATCCCCTATTCCTTAATCGCCTTTATCCCGGGCAATTCTTTTCCTTCAAAATATTCGAGCAATGCGCCGCCGCCGGTGGACACATAACTCACTTTATCGGCCAGACCAAATTCATTTACCGCAGCCACACTGTCGCCCCCACCTACCAGGCTGAAAGCACCGTCGGCCGTAGCTTCTGCTACCGCTTCCGCAACTGTTTTTGTTCCATGTTGAAATTTCTTCATTTCAAAAACACCCATAGGTCCATTCCACAAAATAGTTTTAGAATGATGAATCACTCTACAGAAGGTCTCACAAGCCATTTCGCCAATATCAAGGCCCATCCATCCGTCAGGGATGTCGTTGCTCAACGAGCCTGACACCATCGCGTTGGCATCAAATTTATCAGCGATAATAGAATCAGCAGGCAAATGAATATTGACATTTTTTTGTTTGGCTTTTTCCAGCAATTCATGGGCTTTATCCAGGCGATCATCTTCACAAAGAGAATTTCCTATTTTACCGCCCATGGCTTTGAAAAAAGTATACGCCATACCGCCGCCAATAATGATGTCGGTCGCTCTTTCCAACAAATTTTCGATGATAAGAATTTTATCTGAAACCTTGGCCCCGCCAATGATAGCAAGGAAAGGCTTTTGAGATTCATTCAATACTTTTTCTGCGCTCGACACTTCGGCATTCATCAACAAACCAAACATCCTTTTATCTTTTGGAAAAAATTGTGCGATCACCGCCGTGGAGGCGTGCGCGCGATGGGCTGTACCAAAAGCATCATTCACATATACATCTGCCAGTGAAGCAAGTTTTTTTGCAAATTCTTCATCACCCTTTTCTTCCTCCTTATAAAAACGAAGGTTTTCCAGCAGTAATACTTCGCCGGCTTTTAATTCCTTAGATTTATTGATTGCCTCGTCGCCGATGCAATCGTTGGCAAATAAAACTGTGGCGCCAGGCAACAATTCCTTTAAATGTGGTAATAAATGTTTCAATGAAAATTTATCTTCAGGACCACCTTTTGGTCTTCCCAAATGCGACATTAAAATGACGCTACCGCTATCTTTTAAAATTTTCTGAATGGTAGGAACAGCAGCGCGCATTCTTGTATCATCAGTGATATTAAAATCCTTATCAAGCGGAACGTTAAAATCAACCCTTACAAGGGCTTTCTCATTTTTGAAATGGTGGTCTGCAAATTGGCTCATATTTTATTTAAAATTTCGTCAAAAATAAATAAAAAACAGTGGGCAGATTTTCTTTTATGAAATGATAAGAATTTTCTGTTGCGAAATATGACTCGGGAGAATAAGAAATGTAGAAATTTGTTTGTTTACTGTTTTGCCCTTTATTCAACTATTTTTCCAGGCAATCGAGGTTTCAAGATTGTCATTTTCTTTCAACTCAAAAAGAATGGTAGCGCCAATGGCAGAAGCCAAATCTTTTGCAATTTGTAATCCAAGGCCGTTACTTTTACTATCTATCGAATTGTTTTGAAAGACTGTATCGAGATTTTGAAGGTTTATCCCTGCAATTTCATTCTTGATGCAAATAGAATTATCTCCTTTTGTTTTAATCAGAATGACACTTCCTTCAGTACTATATTTCACTGCATTTTGCAAAAGGTTTCGGATAATAATTTCTAAGAAGTTTTCATCCGTTTTTAATGTAAAAGTTTCAGGTATTTCATTTTCGATCTGGATATTCTTACTGTCGGCATGATCTTTCAAAAAAGAAGATTCTTTTCCTATAACTTCTGTTATCAAAACATTTCTGAATTCAGGTTTAAAATGTTGCATCTGGCTCTTGCTCCATAATAACAGATCTTCCATTGTTTCCAACACATTTTCTGAAGCCATTTTCAACTTTTCTTCGTGATGTTTTTTTGAATCTTCGTCCAACAACTCCGGTCTTTCTTTTTGTATTTTCAACATTTGTACAATACGGCTCACGGGCGATCTCAAGTCATGGCCTATGATCCCAAATAGTTTTGCCTTGGTGTCATTAGCGACGCCAAGTTGATTATTCAATGCATCAAGCTGGATATTACGATCATTCAAAACTTTATTCAGCTTTTCTTTATTCCTATAAATAAAATATAACAACAGAGAAAAAATTCCTAAACTAATTAATCCGAGGATCATTAAAGTCCGGGTATTAGAAGCCTGCTTTAATTCCAGGATATTTAATTTATTTTTTTGATCGAGAGAAACAATCTGATTTTGCTTTTCATTCGTTTGGTAACGTGTTTCAAGGTCAGCGAAAGTCCTGGATACTTTTTCTTTATTGACCGTATCCTGCAACGTCACGTATTGCTCATAATATTGTAACGCATTATTTGCATTGCCCATTCCTTTATAAGAAAGTGCCAGGTATTTTACGATGCTGGAATATAATTCTTTGCTAAGCTGAACTGCAACAGGCATGGCCTGGTTCAATAAAGAAATTGCCTTCTCATAATTACCTGTCTCTTCAAAATAACGTCCTTCGATCATTTGAACCTGGAAAATAAGGAAAGGAGATTTAATAGCCGTAGCAAGCGAATCTCCTTTATTGATATAAGGCAGGGCCTTATTATATTCTTTATGATCGATATAAAATATCCCTATATTCAGGTTAGAAGAAACCAGCTCTGATGCAAATTCAGGGTGGTTTTTTGAATGAGCGACAAGTTGGTTATAATAAAATAATGCTGAATCAATTTTATTAGAAGTCGTAAATGCTTCCACAAACGAGCTTAAAAGGCGATTGCTCACCACCGGTGATACATCTGCAAAACGCTGACCTTTTCTGAGAGAAGCCAAGCTTTTATCTTCCATTTGTGTATTCAAATACAGCTTGGAAAGTTGATCACATTGAATCGCATAATCAAATTTTGCTTTATCATTTTGCGTGGTGTCCACCTCTTTCTCGCGTAGCTGGATACTTTTAAAGTAATAGTCCTGTGCCGTACTGTAATAGGATTTCTGCTGATAATAACTTCCAAATGCCGCATAAATATCCTGGAGAATCGCCTTATCTTTTGAAGTATCAACGATTGTTTGTAGAATATTTTTGCAGAAATCCACCTTATCTTGTTGTTGTAGCTGAAAATTAATGCTCATCAATGCTTCCGAGGCTGCGGCAATTAATTTGGTGTCGTTCGCTTTTTCTGCGCTATAGAGACTTTGATAAAAATAGTACTGAGCACTATCAAACTTTAGCTGGTAATAAGTGCCCAGTGCGGTAAATAAAAAGAAACTGGCTTTCGCCGAATCATCGTTTGGCTTTATTAATTGCAATCCTTTTAATCCTGCCTGTTGTAATACGACGTAATTATCTTTCGCCCCATTTTTATTTAAACGCAGATCAGCACAATAGGCCAACCATGCTTTTACCTTTTGATCCTGGCTTTTAATTTTTGATAAATCCGGAGCCTGGGATTGTGCATCAAACGCAATACAATTTAATAAAATAAAAAGTATATAACTGAAACGATGCATGGTAAAAGTTTCTAATTATCAGCAATTTAAACATTCACATTGAAAAAAAATTTTATTCAGGAAAATTTAATGCGTGCCTGTACAATTTTCCAATTGGTAACTCCGTAGAATGGATTTTTACTTTATTTTTTTGAAAAGCCTCTATCTTATTTTTATTCACCACATAGCTACGATGAATACGAACAAATTTATCCTTTGGCAATTTTTCAATAATTCCATTTAAGGTGGATAGCACTAAATATTTTTGTTCTGCGGTAACGATTTTAGTATAATCTTTCATTGCTTCCAAATATAAAATATCGCTGATAGCAATTTTATATTTATCATAACCTTGTTTGACAATGATGAAATTATTTTCCTGTTCTGTATCAAATGCATAAGCCTTCGTTCGCATTTGAAAAAAATCACGAAGTCGCAATGCACACGCTGCAAATCTTTCGGACGAAACGGGTTTTAATAAATAATCAAACGCCTCCAGCTCAAAACCTTCTAAAGCAAATTCAGGATGCGAGGTAACGAGGACCGGCAAAGCCGTCGTATGAATTTTTTTTCGCAAAAAATCAATACCTGAAATACCAGGCATTTCAATATCTAAAAAAATAACATCAGGCTTAGAACGGCTAATTATTTCCAACGCTTCTACCGGGTTGCTGCATGAGGCAATTTTGTGCAGGAAAGGAAATTTTACGGCTTCTACTTCCACTGCTGCGCGGTCTATTTCGTCATCATCAACGATTACATATTTAAGATGGAAATCCGGAGTTTGCATTTTTTGAATTCCTGATGAATTTTAAGATAAAACTACAAAATTACTTTTTGATTTTATGACGATTTTAAGGATACGTTCGTCGGTTAATTTCCATTAAGCCTTTAGCATGATTCTACTTTTATGATGATTTATTTACTCTAAAACTTCTAATCATGAAATTCAAACAAGTTACGGTACAAAGCAGTATTATTTTTTTATTCTTTTTAATGTCTGCGAATCCGATTCATGCGCAATTTTTAAAAAAAATAATTTCCAGTGTAAAGCAAACCACTCAAAACAGGGCGAACAGTAAAGCGGATAATGCTACCAATGCAGCCATTGATGGAGTCACCAATGGTAGTCAAAAAAATACAACCAACAATTCCTCAAATACAGATACTGCGGCCATGGGCGGCGTTCTCGGGGCTTTTGCAAAAGCCGCAAAGGACAATCCGAACGATACTTCTATGAGCGATTTATTAAGTAAAAGCATGGGTAATCTTGCAGGCGGCGGTGGTGTTTCTGCTGCCGATTCTGTATCCGCTATTAATACTTACACAACTGCAAAAGGCGGTAGCGGAGTATATTATGAATATGCAATTGAAAGCACTACAAAAGAGCATGGAACTGTAAAAAGTACTTCAAAAATGTACTTAAATAACAATGGTGAGGGCCGTTCAGAAATGAATTTAGCTGCTATGATGGGAGCAAAAAATGGAAGCGCATTAATCGTCATCGGAAGAATGCAGCAGCCTCACTACAGCATCATAGTTGATGATGCAAATAAAGAATATTCGCTGAATGTGATAGATACGGCGCTCATAAATAGTGTGAATCAAAAGTACAAGGTTACTAAACTGGGCAACGAAACAGTGAACGGATACAATTGCACTCATGCAAAATTAGTTTCAACAACAGGGTCGGGCATGTTTAAATCTACAACTACTGAGGATATCTGGACCAGCACCGACGTACCAGGCTATGACATGGTTAAAAAAGCAAGCCTGCAACAAAATATTACACCGGGAATGATGAAAGCTTTGAATGACGCGGGTTGTGGCGGCTTTTTTGTAAAGATGACAAGCAGTGATAAACAATATTCAATGACGATGCAGTTAGCTAAAGCTGAGAAACAATCATTTCCGGCATCACTGTTTAAAATACCCAGCGGCTACAGCGAATCAAAAAGCAATTTAATGTTTGGCAACATGATGCAGGCAGCACAAAAACAATAAAATTCTTTTTATGCATTTTAATATCAAAATATTGCTTGTCTTAATTGTTACTCTTTTTTCAGTAGCAAATAATGATTTGCACGCCCAGTTTCTCAAAAACGTTTTGAACTCGGTAAAGCAAACAGGTCAAAACAATACAACCAATAAAGTTGACCAGGTTACTAATAATGTATTGGATAAAGTAGAGAATGTGGGTAAAAAAAAATCGAAAGGAACCACCACTTCATCCAACAGCAGCAATACCGTTGCAGATACAACAAAACCAGCCGGTAACAATAAACAAACGCAAAACACTAACACAGGTAGTAACAATACGAACAATGCGCAGCCGCAAAACAATCCCTATAATTCGGATGGAAGTTTTATCAGTTTAAATCTTTCCTCAGACAGAATAATTGCAACAGGCGCCGTCCTAATAACCGGATCAAGTGTTAAATACAAAAATTTTAAGTCGGTTAATGTAACCATAAAAACTCAGGATGGCACGGGCGAAGAAAGCAGGACACTTCCTCTTGATTCGAGCGGCGCCTACTCTACTATATGGCAACTAATGTCTGATGGTGATTACATCGTGTATGCAAAAAGCAGTGACGGCAAAAACACAATTAGTAAAAGGCTCGGTGTATTTAAGGCAGATGATATGGACTCGGTAATTGAGCCTTTAAAGACCGCCATAACCAAAGCGTCTGATAAACTGACAGAAGATATAGATAAAGTGAAATCAACACTTACCGGGCCGGATGCCGATGCTTTGCAAAAAAAGGTGGATGATTTTAAAGATAAAAAAGATAAAGTATTAAAGCAATTAGACGATGTAGGTAATGCAGGTAAAGGGTTGACTAATGTTGAAAAAAAATATGGTGCGTTACCGTCGTCCGTCTTAAAAAATGTGTCGGACTTGACCAACGTAGTAGCTGAGCAAACGAACCAGGTAAATGCAGCAATTGACGCAACGGATCATACGTCTTACGACAACAGCGTTTGCGAATATCTTGTGATGGTGAGTGAAGCTTGCGCAGCATTTTCAACATTCGTAAATTTTGAAGGAAAGTTTACAAAAATTCTTACCAATCTTGCCGGCGATAAAGCGGGCCGTTCCTTAGCAGGTTACGATGCTCAGGCTGTGACCGGTGGCAGCGACGCAGCGGCGCAGGCAGCGGGCGAATGCGCATCATTATTTACTGACGCAACAACTGAAAGTGACGCGTTGGAAGCAAACTTTAACCCGCTTTCGTTTGGCGGCGATATCGTACATACATGTTCTGATTTGTTGTTGAAAAAATATTGCGCAGTGATGAGCGGTGACCTGGATCAGACTTACGAATGCACCTTCCGCAACAAGGATAATAATGTATGGTGGAAATATACTTATACAACAAAAGCGGTTATCAGCTTACGTTATCCAAAAAATAATGCAGGAGGAAGCATGATAAAAATGAAAGGCAACATAGAAGGCAATGCCACCAAATTTACTATTTTCCAGGACGCGCAGCAGATTGATGATTATAAAGATGCGATGAAAGGCAGAGAAGGCCTCACGCAATTTTATTCTGTTTGCCTTCATAAACCTGTTGCTATTCCTTTTTCTGCGGCATCTGCAGATAAAGATATTGGCTTTGGAGCGGTGGCAAGAGCCATTGCAACGCCTGCCTCTTTTAATCTTCCTATTGATGCGGATTATGATGTGGCGCAAAAAAAAGTAACCATTTATGTGAATGATGCATTAAATGATTTTACTCCCGCTGTGTGCTATGTATATGGCTACATCGCAATAGCAGCAGGCATTCCATTGGTCACCAGGGTAAATTATCCGATCAATTCTGTAAGATTAACGCTTGGAAAAGTGGTAAGGGATAACAGTCATTTTGATGTGAAGACGGATACGGAAAATAATTTAATGATTAATGGAGCCGGTAAAACAAAATTAGGCGATGCCAGCTCCAGCAATGAACAAGACATCAATTTTTCTTTTAAGCTAAAGAGTGATGAATAAGATTATATGCCATGAAAAAATTATCAATTCTAAAAATAGTTGCGCCTTTATTGAAGGGCAATGTACACAAGCAAGAGTAAGCATACAGTAAACGAAGAAAAATTTAATATTCCTCTTTCAATCTCTGCTCTATGAAAACAATTAAATCATTCAGAACAATTCACTAATCAATCAAATAATAAAATTGTAAAAATGAAAAAGCTAATTTTTATCCTTCCGTGGCTGCGTCTTCACTATCATTCACAAACTTCTTGTTAAAACTAAAATTATGAAATATTTACTTTTTGCAACATCGATTTTTTTAGTAGCATCATTCACCTCCTGCAACAGTAATAAGGCTGATGCTACAAACAATAAATCTGAACCACTAAATGCCACTTCGCCTTCTTCAACAGGTGATGCCGTTTTTTCCTACAATTTAGATGGCACAAAAATTTCAGGCGGGGAAGTAGATGCACTGATGGTGAGCAATGTAGCTGCTGTAACAAAATCTAATGGTAATCCCGATATGTTATCTTTTTTTCTTAATGATGCTTATAAAGACAACACAGAAACGGTTTCTCATTCATTGCGGTTTGAAATACCTGATAAAACAGGCAATGTAGCGCTTACCGCTGATAGTGATAACGGGCATGTAGAATTATTTTTAGCTAGCGGCGAAGAGGGCAAGTATGTTGTATATGGCAATGAGGCTTTCACAGTAACGGTTACCAATGTTTCCGCTACCCGTGTTTCGGGTACATTTTCAGGACAGGTAAAATTAGCAGTGAGCACAGGCACAGGTAAAAGCGAGCTTACCATAACCGATGGAAAATTTGATATTCCTGTACGGCCTGCCAAAGGTTAAAGTTCTTACCTAAAAATATTGTACAATTTTATTTCGTCAAAAAAATAGAAAATCATGAAACAGTTATTCATCCTTATCATAATAAGTTTGTCACTTGCAGTATGTTCCTGCGGCGGTAATAATGCAACTAAAGAAAGTAATACAAATAATGCAGCAGTAAGTTCCGATGCCGTAACTTCTTCTTCAACAAGCGATGCCAGTTTTTCCTGTAAAATTGATGGTAAAGATTTTCCCGGGAAAGGAAATAATAGTTACGCAAACACTGCTATAGTTAGCAGTCCCGGCCTTATAAATTTTGTTTTGGTGCCAATGGATGCTACCCAGAAAGGGGTTCCTCCACAATTTAATTTTTTTGTTGCAGATAAAGGAACTACCGCTATCCCAGATGCAAATAACTCTGCTCATTCTGTTACTTATAATTCAGGAGTTGGAATTAAAATTTAAATCATTTAAAACGAAACATCATGAAAAAATTATTTATCATCACCTCATTTTTATTACTCTTAGGTAGTACTTCATTTGGGCAAATCCTTCAAAGAAAAATTGTACAGAATAAGAGTATAACAGCAACCCAGGCTGTCAAGGTATCGCCCACAAAAAATTCTTCGCCACAAACCCCTCCCCCAAAGCCTACAGATTTGCAAAAGGCAGACATAAATTTGGTATCTGGAGAAAATGGCAAGAGTAGCAATACGATATTAACTATCGAAATTTACGATAGTAAACAACTGAAAGCAGCCGGTTACACTGATGTTGGTTTAACCCAGCAGGTTGAGGATGATAGAGTTAGGGGGCATATAAGATATATTCAATTTGTTCCGATATTTGAGCCAGGTGCAGAAGTGTCACTTTCAGCCCAGTTGGATGCTTCAGAGATTATTGCGGTGGAGCTGAATGGTATCGTACCTTACTCTATTACGAGAAATGCACGTTTTTCCGATTTTGCCAACGGAGGATCAATATCCATATCCATCAATCCCAAAACATGGTACCCGCTCATTGGGCCAGATACCTGGAAAATAAACAGCTTTACTGTTTATCTTTCTTTTGATAACGATCCCACTTCTCCACATAAGATGACCTGGAATGGATTTACACTTTCACTGACTACCCTTACCCGGACCTTGAAATTTGATAAAAACTTTAATCCTATTCAATAGCCCGTAAAGAATATTTACCAGCTTAATACAAATTTTATGAAACAGATAAAAAAATTGATGCTGATTACTCTTATTTCATTATCATTATTGTGTTCATGTAATGGAAATGGTAATTCAACTGTATCAAAAGATAGTACATCTTCTTTAACTTCTTCAGCAAAAAATTCATCTGAAAATTCAACAGGCGATGCAAGCTTTTCCTGTAAAATTGATGGTAAAGAATTTTCAGGAAAAGGAACAGATCAAATTGTAAACGCTGCTTATGTAACCAGCCCGGGTGTTATCCATTTCGCTTTGTCGCCAAGTTTTAGTGGTGACCCCAGCACTGATATGCATGCCGGTGGTTTTGGCTTTGCAGTTCCGGACAAAGGAACAACTGTTATTCGCGGAGTAGAGAACCCTGATTATTATATTGGTTATAATCTACCCAATGAACCAACCAATACTTATCACTGTAAAGAAATGACCGTAACAATAAATTCTTCAGGTACAAGAGTAACAGGAACATTTTCCGGAACGCTGATTGAGCCAAAAACTGACAGAGATGTTCCGGTTACCGATGGAAAATTTGATATTCCTTACTCGTCTTATTTTAAAAAATAAAAAATAAAATTATGCAACACTTAAAATTATTCTCCGCAATTCTTTTCTCATCTTTTTTATTATACTCATGCTCTGGTAATACAAATGCAAATGCAGGAAAAGAAAGCAATTCAGTTGCTTCTTCAAGCGCAACTGCTTCAACAAGCGATGCCAGTTTTTCCTATAAAATTGATGGAAAAGTTTATTCGTGGAGTGAAAACAATCCTTCTGCAGCGAACGTTGCTGCCGTAAATTCAGACAATCAAATAGTTTTTACGCTGATGAGCAATGACCCCGCAGAAAAAGATCCGCAACAAGTTGACTTTGGTATTGCTGCCACAGGATCCACCACCATAAACTACGACAATATGGATCGCTTTAAATCGTCGGGAAGTAATGGCGGAAATCATTTTGCCAACTTTCATCGTTCCTACCTCACCGGCCAGGCCAGGGCGCACGCAAACTATGAATTCGGTACCGCATCTACAGTTACCGTGGTTATAACCGCTAAGAGTGATACCCATATTACAGGTACGTTTTCCGGAGAATTGATAAATGAAGATACCCAAAAGCCTTTGCAATTAACCGATGGCAAATTCGATCTACCCTTTAAGCCTTATTCTAAAAAATAATCCATTCTTTATCATTTTAAAAAACAAAATTATGCAACGCTTAAAATTATTTTTTGTAATCATTTTTTCAGCATGTTTATTACTGGCATGTTCAGGTAATAATTCTTCATCAACAGGTAAAGAAAGTGTAGCTGATAATACAGCTTCATCAGGAACCACTTCACCTGGCGATGCAAGCTTTTCTGCAACCATTGATGGAACAGCCATCAGTGGAAATGAAATTGATGAAATGCAGCTCACAAACACAGCATTTATTTATCCGGCTACGAACGAAAACCCTCAACGATTATTATTCTTTTTAAATTCAAATAAAAAAGGAGAAGACTTTTATTCTTTCCGTTTTTCATTACCTGATAAAGAAGGAACTTATACGTTTACTCACTATACAGCTGAAGATTGCCATTGTGATATGCGCCTTGATAACAATTTAAGAAGTGCAGATAATTTCTCCAGTTATCATGAAGATGATTCAGTAACTGTTGTCATTGATAAAATTACATCAACAAGAATTTCTGGAACATTCGCCGGAAGACTAAGCGACGGTTCAGGTTCCAAGTCACACAAGAGTAATGTGGTAGTTACTGATGGAAAATTTGATATTCCTTTTTCAACTGGAAAATTAAGGCCGCAGTATCAATAAAATTAAACTAATAAAAATTCCATGAGGTACATAAATAATAAATTTATGCAACATTTAAAATTATCAGCCGCAATCATTTTTTCAGCATCTTTATTGTTTGCATGCTCTTGCAACAATTCTGGCAGTAATGACAAAAAAAATAATGCTGCGCAAGTACCTGTCAATGATTCTACGCCAACTGTAAACTCATCAATAGCAACACAGGCTAACAATAACCCTGCTTCGGACACGACAGTAAGAAGTGGAGATACATCAGCAGCTTCACAAAACGATAATCCTGATAGTATGCTATCGCAATTAAAAGGCATCACGTCAATGCTGGGTAAAAATGATTCAGGCATTTTAAAAAATCTTGGCGGAGGAAAAAATATGGATAGCATGTTGCAGAAGATGCAATCGATGATGGGTGGTAAAAACGGCAACCCAGGCGATGCCCTTGGCAAACAATTATTAAACCTTCAGCTTGGGCAAATGAGTAAGGATAATCCGATAAAATCTGTTGCAAACGGAATGATGGAGGCGCAACAAAATGGTACTGCAGGACCTTCCAAAACATACACTGCCACCTATACCGAAGAGCAACCGGTTGATTATACTATCCCAATTTCAGGAGATGGAAATACGGTAATGCTGCAATACACAGGCGGCAGTATTGCAAATGGCAAAAAAGACGGCCTTTGGAAAAATATTTATGTAAATAAAAATGCACAAACCAAATGGAATGTTTTCTCAGAAACTTATGCAGAAGCATCAACTATAAATATGAAAATACATGTAACCTCACTGGCAAGCATAAACGAAGATTACCGCATCAATACGAATGACCAGTATAAAAAATATTCTAAACAACCAAAAAGCGATTTGGGAAAAAATGATTTTGATGTACAGGTACAAAAGATAGGCGCTGAAAAAATGTTTGGCTATAACTGCATTCATGTAAAAGTTACTTACACCATCAAAGGATTAGGCCAGGTAGCACATGAGCAGGATGATGAATGGTATAGTAATGAAGTGCCGGGGTCTCAATTTTTATCGCCGGTAATTTTTGAGAATCATTCGCTAGCAGTTGTAAAAAAGATAATGGATGCAGGTTGTTCGGGCGCTTTGGTAAAATCTGTTACTTCATCAAGCGGTTCTTCTCAATTGATACAACTTAGCCGTATCACTCAAAAGGATATGCCTGACTCTATGTTTACGCTTCCCTCCAATTACCAGGAAGATAAAAACACGGCTTTTTATGGTATTCAATAAAAATTTTTCACGTAAAAAAAAACAAAATTATGCGACACTTAAAATTATTATCCGCAACTATTTTTTCAGCATGTTTATTATTTGCATGTTCATCCAACAGTTCGTCAACTGCAGGCAAAAGCGATGCCTCAAATTCCGCTTCCAATAGTTCCGGCGATAGCACTTATTCCGGCAATTCCAGCCTTGCTTATACAATTGAAGGCAGGTATGTTGCTATAAAAGATTTGATGCAGGAT